>CAYQMZ010000062.1:15790-16877 GCA_964418725.1 uncultured Pirellulaceae bacterium | reverse complement strand
TTCCTAAAGAAGACCAGCAAACTTGGGCCGTTCGACTCCTACTCGCAAAGCCAACGTGTTCGCGACTTTCAACAGATTTTCGGCCGCGACTCCAAAATGCTGATGACACGCGTCGGTCGATTCATTGACGAAATACGCGTAGACGAAGGCTAACAAACTCTACGGTCCGACCGGATTCAGGCATTTTAGGTACTAAGCAGTTGGTGCCTTAACTTCCTGCGACTTGCCTGATAAGTTCGCGGCATGAGCACGGAACACAATCCTTATCGTCCACCGACCGCGGACGTTCAGAAGGACTCTGACGAAGTCCCCGTCCCGATCACCGTGTACTTGTACCCAACGATAACCGGCGTTGCCGTGTACTTTATCGTTTATGGCACCATCCGATTCCTTACACGCGGGATGCTCTCACCAATAACTAGCAGAAGCGTCCAGTCGATTTTGTGGGGAGCCATGTTGGCCGGACTGATCTTGGGTCTCTCCGTCGGCTATCGCACATGGCGACGCTGCTTGAGCGTACACAATTCTCGCAAGGCGCTGATGGCTAAGCGTGACGAACTGATGGCGAACTACGGCCCGGAAGATCGCGTCAGTGAAGATCCCGTCAGTGAAGAACCGGCCGACAATTAGTCGATCATCCAGCGAACAGCATCTGCCAACGCCGACTTAGTCTCCGAAAACATCGGCTGCGATGGAAACGATTCGAACCACTCCATAGCTTGCTTGGCTTTGTTGATATCGCGGGTACCTACCCAAGCACGCCCCGCGCGTCCCAACGCAAGTATTGACGGTAAGTCGCCATACTTGATTGCTCCCGGCAGGAAGTACGGGTCACGCCACGACTTCACGTTCGCAAATCGAAAGTCACCGTCATCGATTGCCAACTTGCCGATGTGTTTGCCCGCCAGCACGGAGCACAAGGCGGCGTAAGGGCCAGCACCATCCGTTGCCAACAAGTGGACTTTCTCGGTTCCGTGATCGTCGTTGTCCACGAACTTCAGAATCGCCAGCAAGTCATGCACACGATGACCGACGAGCGTGCGATTGTATCCAAAGGTGTACCCGGCAAAGTCTCGGTTGTTGTCGA
>CAYQMZ010000062.1:689-15780 GCA_964418725.1 uncultured Pirellulaceae bacterium | reverse complement strand
GGGCTGCGGTTCATCGACAAACTCTCCCTGCATGAACAGGTCCGGCGCCACAATTGAATAGCCCGCATCAAGCAACTGCTTTGCTTCCGGTCGAAGTTGCCCTTTTGTCCATAGAGTCGATTTACCTGCCCCGGTCGCCCAAATCACGACCTCGCGCCGCCAGTTCTTAGGATGCAAGAACACAGTCGGCAACTCGACGTCTGACGTTCGAATCTTGTCGCGAAACAACCAATAGTCACCTCGGTCGACCTTTTCAGGGTTCTCATCGCGTTCGACGATGCCAATTGATTCGTAGCTCGTATCTAAAATCGTCTTCAGTGCAGGTCGCACCACGCGACGAAATTCGCTTTCAGATTCGGCCAACTCTTGGAGCTTGGCGTCAGAACTGTCAGATAGCTGCTTGAGGAACGCGACTTCAAATTCGTCGCCGCCGTTAGGCTGCGCGTGCCCGTTCGACCAAACGGTCATTTCTTCGATGCTAAGCGGATCGTAGTCTTCTTCAAGAAAATCATCCGGCACATCCAGTTGCAAATGTTTCTTCATCCAGTCGTACATCATGTCTCGACAAACGTGGTTGAAGTTGTGGTCGAAATATGTCAGATCGACCTTCTTCCCTTTGCCAACATTGCGATCTGCGTGGACAAGATTTTCAGCCTCATACAGCTTGTACAACTGCTTCAGCTCCGGAAGCCCCTTGGTCAGGAGCTCTTTGGTCCAATCATTGGCATAAGAAATGCCCTGTGGCTTGGGAGCAAACAGCCCAGCGAACTCGATGTTCCCCGTACCGACGCGCAGACACGATGCGTTTTCGCACGTGCAGCCACCCTGCATTGCTGTCGAAACCATGACGGCAGGAAACGATACCGCGATGCGAGGCTCAAGAGCAGCCAACATCATCGTCTGCGTACCACCGCCGCTGGAACCGGTCACGGCAATTCGACTCGTGTCCACATCCGGCAAGGCTGCGACGAAGTCACATGCACGTAACGAATTGAATGTCTGCAGACCGAATACGTTCTGCAATCGCATTTCCGCCTGCGCGGTGAACAAGCCCCATCGTTCCGCGTTCTCCATTTCAGGCCGCTCGACTGCATGACGATGGGCCAGATCGTAACTGAGCTGAGTGCTGTCCGCGTATCCAATCATGTCGTAGTGGAACACGATGCAACCCATTCTGGCTAGGTGCACACAGCGAGCTTGCAGCGGATGCCGACCACCCTTCTTGAATCGTTCCGCGCCCCATTTGATCTGGCGAATGACTTCCTGCGAGCCATGATCATGAAACCGACCGTTTGCGTAATGCCCGTAAGGCGAGAGCACGACCGGAAACGGCCCTGACTTGCCTTTGGGGCGATACAGATTGCCAGTGACGAAGAACCCCGGATGGCTCTCGAAGAAAACTCGCTCGACTGAATAGCTATCTCGTTCGATTCTGCCATGAATCGTTGCTTCAATCGGCGGTCGATCCGGCATTGGCCATAGCCCAGAAGACACCAGGATTCGACGGCGCATCTCTGCAGCTCGCTTTTCCCATCCGGCACGCGAGTTTGGCACTCGCATAGGAAAGTAACCATTGAGGTCTTTGAGTTTCGTTAGCCGCGCGTCCTGAGGTTTTTGACCGGAACGGTATACCTGGTGGACCAGCGACTCGGGATCCTGCCCCACCACGGTATCGAGTGTGGTCAAAAGACCAAAGAGCGTGAGAAAGCAAAGTTGAAATCTGTACATAGCTACCACCGCCAACGAGTTCCGGACCAGCGAGTATTTTGGGGTCGGGATCCTACGTTAGCAACGACCAAACTCGACGCTATCGAGCCGCTCGCCCGTGCACTTAACTTCCGCCTCCATTCTGTTACGCTGCTTCTAGATCGCACCGGGACATTCGCATATGGCATCGATTCGAATCGACTCCCGACTACCGCGTTAATCGAAAGGAAACCGCATGGACTACACCTACGCTGATCTTGCCAAAATGATTGACCATTCGTTGCTGAATCCAACGCAAAACCAAGCCGAATTGGATGCAGGGATCGAACTGGCGTTGGCGTACGATGTAGCGAGCGTCTGCATCATGCCGTACTACCTAAAGCAGTGTGCAGAAAAACTCGCCGGCAGCACCGTGATGGCTTCGACGACCATTGGTTTTCCACACGGAGGACACACGACAGCCATTAAACAGGCCGAGGCAGAGCAGGCGATTGCTGATGGTTGCCAAGAACTGGATATGGTCGTAAACGTTTCGAAAGTTCTCTCGGGTGATTGGGACTACGTCCAACAAGACATCGGAGCCGTCATCGAAGTTGCGCATGCTGCGGGCCAAAAGGTCAAAGTCATTTTTGAAAACTGCTACCTCAACGACGATCAGAAAATCCGCCTGTGCGAAATCTGCTCAGAACTGAAGGCTGATTGGGTAAAGACATCCACTGGCTACGGAACTGGCGGAGCAACGCACGATGACCTCCGATTGATGCGGAAGCATGCCGCCGACACAGTGCAGGTGAAAGCAGCCGGGGGCGTGCGAGATTTCGAATCGTTACTTGCCGTCCGAGAGATTGGTGTCACCCGTTGCGGCGCCAGTCGTTCTGCGGGCATTCTAGATGAAGCACGCAAGCACCTAGGGTTACCAGCCATCGAAGTAGCGGCCGACAAAGAAGGCACCGGCTACTAACCGCCAGTTCCGCGGTCGGGAGCAGCCTAGCGAACCCGATACACCAGTGCCGGGTTTTCGCGAAGCGCACCAATACCAATGCTGATGGCCGTCACGACGAGTGAGTGAGCTAGCTACGCACTTCGTAACCGTATCGCTCAAAGTAGTCTCGCCAGTTACGGTTGATGCTGCTGACGAGCGCTGGCGGCAACGAGTGTTTGTTCTTTCGATAGTCTTTCTTCTTTTCCAGCGTTTGCTGCAACTGTGGTTGCACACGCTGGAACTCACCTAGCTGCAGGTGGTCGTAGACACGCTCGAGCACTCCGCAGCCGTCTTCCGTCAGTTCTTCGTAACGGATGTCGATGATGCGTTCGTCCGGAATCTCGTTTCGCCCCTTTTGAAATCCGCCGTACATCTTCTTGTAGGCGCGGTGCACGTAGTCTTCCATGTCGCGTTTTGGAATCTGGAGACCTTGCACATGGTCCAACGATTTCCACAGCCGCAGCGTCGACGGGACAACATCGTACGGGTTGCGGACGATGTGAACGAACTTCGCATCCGGAAACATCTTTGAAAGCAACTGGAGCCGCCCTGTGTGCGTGGGAGACTTGAGCACGATACGCCGATTCTCGTGGTGTAAAGCCAGACAACGAAGGAAGTCGTACAGCGAAGTCTGCCAAGCATACAGCTCATCCTCCGTAAGCGACTGCATGTCTAAGTAGTCCAGGTGCTCTTCGTCTTCGTTCGGAAACGCCATCCTCAGATAAGGTGAATTGACGCCCATCGAGCACAGTGCAAACTCATCTTCCTGCGGCTCATGCCATCCAGCCGCCACGTTGTCCATGGGACGCTTTGACGGAATCAAGAACCAAAGCAATCGTGTAACAACCGCCTCGGTCAGCATGAAGTGGTTCGCAGCAAAACACTGATACGTCGTCGGCGATGCGAAGCGGTCATCCACCGATAGCAGTTCATGCAAGTACGTCGTACCGCTGCGCCAGTGACCAAGAATGAAGATCGGATCATTGGGCACAGCCGTCTTCGAGATGCGGTGGCCCATCAGGGCCTGCTGAGCAATTCGCATCTTGGAATTGAACGTCGACGTGAATGTGATGCCCGCTCCCAGCACCCAACGCAACGGATGCATGCGGAAGTTGTGCCGAGCTAGCAGCCGCATCCAGTCAGTGAACAGCATGCCGTGCCAGAAACGCGGCGCCCACATGGGGTAACCATTCGATGGAGTGGCCTTCTCTGTCGTCTCAGGCTTAGCGATAGCAACGGGTTGCTTTTCGATTGTTTCAAGCATTTCAGTGAGTTGGTAGCTGTGCGAAAAGCCGCATGACAGCGTGTCGAGGAAGAACGACCTAGACACTCAAATTCGCATGGAGTACCGTTCCGCCTCTCATCACCCAGTCATTTCTTTAGTCAATCTTGTCATTTTTTCGAAATCGACTCGAACGACTAACAAATCCCGTCTTCCGTTGTTCATTGCCTAAGTATGTCTTGGTCTAGACTTCGAGAGTTCGTTTTACCGGTCGGTATCATTGGCTGTTTGCTGGTGTTCCTTGTGCCGTTGCCGGCGCAGGTCATGGACCTATTGCTTGCAGCCAATATTGCTATCGGTTTAGTCGTACTGCTGACCACGCTCTACGTCCGCTCGCCCACAGAATTCACCGTTTTTCCCACAGTACTGCTGGCAACCACGCTGGCACGCCTGGTTCTGAATGTCGCAACCACGCGTCTGATTCTAACGAAAGCCGACTCCGTTGGCTTGTCGGCTGCAGGCGATGTCGTTCGACAATTTGGGCAGTACGTATCCGGTGACCGCCTGATGGTGGGGTTCGTCATATTTGGAATCATTTTCGCTATTCAGTGGTTGGTCATCACCAAAGGGGCCACTCGAATCAGCGAAGTTGCAGCCAGATTTTCGCTGGACGGAATCCCTGGCCGACAGATGGCAATTGATGCTGACTTAAACGCTGGAGTGATCGACCAAGTCGAAGCTCAGCACCGACGCGAGCAACTGACTCGGCAGGCAGACTTTTATGGAGCCATGGACGGTGCCAGCAAGTTCGTTCGCGGTGATGCGATCGCCGGTGTGATCATTACGGCGCTGAACATCGTCGGAGGATTGGTCATTGGCATCACGCAAGGCGGCCTGGGCCTCGCAGAAGCAGCCGAACTGTATACGAAACTCACGATCGGTGACGGCTTAGTAAGTCAGATACCTGCCCTGCTGATTTCGTTGGCTGCTGGATTGCTGGTAACTCGTGGGTCTGAGGCTACGAATCTGCCCAGCGAGTTCCTCAAACAATTGTTCACAAAACCGGAAGTGCTGGCGGTTGCCGGTGTATTCCTGGGACTCCTTGTTTTCACCAAGCTGCCCACGTTGCCGTTGGTGTTGCTGGCCACGACATTCCTGGCATTCGCATATATGGCTGCCACGAATCAGGCGAAGCAAGGAACGAATGAACGAGCCAGTGGCCGAGCGAGCGCAGAAGCCCGCACCGCTCCCAATCGAGCTGTCGCTGGTAGTGGACTTCATCAAGCAAGCTCAGCTAATTCAAAGCCGACATCTCCGTCGCCCCAGCGCGCTGGGCAGGATGCAAAAGCCAAACGTTTGGAAGACTTTTTACAGGTCGACGTGGTCGAGCTAGAGCTGGGACGTTCGCTAGTCGCAGTTGCCAACGCCAACCGCGGTGGCGATCTGTTGGCTCGGATCCGTGCCACACGTGAACGCATCGCGAGCGACCTTGGGCTCATTCTTCCTAGCGTCCGAGTACGCGACAACCTGAAACTGGACGAAGACGACTATGCCATACGAGTGCTTGGGAACGTCGTCGCGACGGGCTCACTCCCGGCACGCGGTCAAATCGTTGTGCCTCCGGTGGGAACAAAGTCGCGCAGCCTACCAGGCGCCGTGTCCTTCGCACATCCGGCAGTTCCAAAGCATGCTCGTCTGTTGCCCGTCGATCGGATCGGTGACGCAAAGGCGATGGGATGCGAGCTAATTTCGACATCCAACTTGATCACGCGTCACCTGCAGACGGTAGTTTACGATCTGGCCGACGAGTTGCTGACGCGAGACGCCACCAAGCAACTGATCGATGAAGTCCGACGTGTCACTCCGACTGTTGTCGAGGAGCTGATACCAGACGTCATGAAGCTCAGCGACGTCCAACAAGTGCTCCGCGGACTACTACGCGAGAAGATCCCCATACGGCAACTCTCGACTATCCTCGAAGCCTTAGGCGACTACGCAACGGACACTGTTGATACGGCACAGCTGATCGAGCTTACGCGTCGACGCCTAGCTCGGACGATTAGCGCTCGCTTCCAAGCAGCCGATGGACTGCTGCATGTGGTCACGCTGGACCCTGCACTCGAAGAACAAATTTCCTCTGTTTCGCAGGACGCTCGAAAAGGTATCGCTGGACCGGTGAGCAACTCGTTCCAGACGATGCTGCATAAGACACTCGATCGCTTGCGGTCAGAGAATCGCACACCAATTCTGCTGACGAAAAGCGAACTGAGACTGGCCGTCTTGCGGTTGGCGCGTGTGGTCTGCCCGGAAATCGTCGTGTTGGGGCAAGAGGAACTGACCGCAGACCTACAAGTCCGGTCCGTGGGAATCGTACACCTGGTTTAGTCTGAATTTGTTTGTTCGTGGCGATGGCGACACCGCAGAGAGTGAAGACGTGAACGTAAAGACATTCAAAGCAAAAACACTGGCAGACGCCTTGCGTTTGGTACGCGACGAGTTCGGTCCGGAAGCCAGGGTGTTGTCGACAAAAGACTCAAACACCGTTTGGTCGCGACTGACAGGGACGCAACATGTTGAAGTCACGGCGTTGGACTATGACTTGGAGCAAGCTCCTCGAGTTGATCGCCTAGTGGAGTCGACTGCACTGGAATCAACTGCAAAGGAATCAGCTGCATTCGAGGTGGCTTCGGTTGCCAGCAATACTCTCGAGACACCACCAAAAGCAACCCCCGTCGAACCGCAGCAAGCGACGCCAATCCATCTCGATTCACTGGACGACGATTCACATGATGCCGCTGGTCCTCGTTTCGACTACCGCAGCCAATTGAAGCAATTTGCGGAACAAGAAGCTCGTGAAGAACTGGAAGCCAGCCAAGTCCATGCGTCACTCTTGGAATCCATGGCGGACACAGTGGAGCCAACTCCGACGCAAAAGGTTCCCAACACACTCTTTCATTTGTTCTCCGATCTGATTGAAGCGGATGTCGACGAAGACTTCGCAAAGGAAGTGATCGACGAGCTTCAACGGCATGCCTCGCCCACGCAACTAGAGGATGCCAACTACCTACGCAAACGAGCCAGCGAATGGATTAGCGGAAAGGTCACGGTCGCGCCCGAGATTCGAGCCTACCCGGGCCAGCGCCGCGTCGTGGCGCTCATTGGTCCCACCGGAGTTGGCAAGACGACGACGATCGCCAAGCTGGCAGCAAACTTACGTCTACGCGACAAACGTCGCGTCGGTCTGATCACCGTCGACACGTACCGCATTGCAGCAGTGGATCAACTGCAAGCCTATGCGGACATCATCGATCTGCCGATGGAGGTTGTCTCGACACCTCGAGAAATGCGAAACGCCGTCAACCGATTATCGGGAGTCGAAATCGTACTGATCGATACCGCAGGCCGAAGCCCGCGTGACGAGATCCAATTGCAAGAACTAAAGTCGATGTTGTCCGAGGCTCGACCGGACGAAGTTCATCTCGTGCTTAGCAGTGTAAGTAGCGGTCGACACCTGACTCGGCTGGTCGAACAATTCACACCCGTATCGCCCACGTCACTGGTGCTTACAAAGCTAGATGAATCCATGACGTACGGGCATCTATTGCCAGTCGCCTGCAGCGGAAAGCTGCCTCTGTCGTACACGACGCACGGCCAAAACGTCCCCGACGATATACAACCGGCCAGTGCAGCGACGCTTGTCGAGTCTGTGATTTAAGGACGGTCAAAGTGCACGATCAAGCTTCAAAGCTTAGAAAGCTCGCTTTCCGCGATGAGTTGCGGGACAGCAACCGCCAGCAACCGTTGCGGATTGCTCTCACCGGTGCGAAGGGTGGCGTTGGTACGACGACCATTGCCATCAATTGTGCCATCGCGATGCAACAGATGGGGCGAAGCGTTCTGCTGGTCGACGCGGATCCCTCCAGAGGCGACATCGCGACAATGTGCGATCTGGCCGCTGACTATGGACTGGAAGACGTGCTTCAATCACGTCGCGATTGGAAGTCTGTCGAGATCGTCGGACCAGCGGGGATCTCCATCATCGCCAGCCACAGTGACGTAGCGCCAGACTATCAATACGGTGGGCCAGTCGCGTCGGTGGGTCCACAGCGACGGCAGCAATTCGCACGCAAATTCGATAGCGGGCTTTCGTCTTACGACGTTATTTTGATAGATACCGGTTGTTGTCCCATGTTTGCCGAAACGATTTGGCCGCTCTGCGACCAGTCGGTTTTGCTTTCACGATCGGACCATGTTTCGCTGAAGAATGCCTACTGCCTTGTGAAAGCACTGTATTCGCGTCATGCGATGACTCCACGGCTATTGATCAACGATTTCGGTCGATTGCCGGATGCTCTCGATACGATGGCCCGGCTCCAGGCATCCTGCCAGCGATTCCTTGACCTTGATTTAACAACGTTGCCACCGGTACCGCGATCGGAAGCCATGCAAACCTCGCTGTCGATAAATCAGATGGCAGTTTGCGCCCGGCCACAGGATGCGGCCTCGGAAGTGATAGAACAAATTGCAAAGCAACTAATGGGCGACACTTCCGCCGATTCGGTGCGCCGCAAACCTTCGACAGATACGAACGAATTGTCTTTAATTCGCTAGCGAAAGCTTGAGTGATGGAACTAACAGAAAAAACTTCCCACTTCCATTTAATCCTCAGAATGAGTTTGCCGATACCTCACGTGGTGTCGGCGTACAACCGTTGGTTAAGCTGCGCCAAATGGAAGAGGTTTTCGGCCTAGTCGGAATGAATCCACGAAGCTGAGAACGAAAAGTGAACGCAAGAAGCGTTCGTTAGGCAAGCTTGCCAGACGTCACGGAGGATTGCATGGCAGTCAGTACGATAGCCAAAGAAGAGATTGCAGATGTTTGGGCTGAGTACAAAGAGGATCAGTCCAACGAGTATCTACGCAATCGGTTGGTGGAAAACTATCTTCCGCTCGTCAAGTACAACGGAGAGCGCATCTGGGCACGGTTGCCCGATGGCGTGGAACTGGACGACTTGATTTCAGCCGGTGTCTTCGGCCTCATGGATGCGATCGACGCATTCGACCTCTCGCGAGGTGTGAAGTTCGAGACCTATTGCGTGCCTCGAATTCGTGGAGCCATGCTCGACGAGCTTCGGACCATGGACTGGGTGCCACGACTGGTTCGCTCGAAGGCCAGTAAACTTGCCGACGCGACCAAGAAGCTTGAAGCCAAGCACGGTCGTCCTCCAACTCCTGCCGAACTGGCGGAGCGAATGGAAATGTCGATTCCAGAGCTGGAGAAGATGACCCGCGAAGCGAACGCGGTGAATCTCGTCAGCCTGAACAAGAAGTGGTACGAAACCGACAGCTACAAAGATGTCCGCGAAATCGACATCCTGGAAGACAAGAAGGGCGAAGACCCAACGCGTCGTGTTCAGAAGACCGATTTGATGCGGCTTGTCACCAAAGGCCTGAATCGAAACGAACGTCTCATCATCATTCTCTACTATTACGAAGAGCTGACGATGAAGGAGATCGGCGCAACGCTGGATCTCAGCGAAAGCCGCGTGAGCCAGATGCACAGCAGTATCGTCCAACGACTCCAAGGTCAGCTCGGCCGTCGCCGACCTGAATTCGGCATGTCCTAAGTCGACCGCTCGCCAATTGGCGAGCAATCGCAGCGAACCAAGGGCCAGCATTTTGCTGGCCTTTTTTCGTTGCCGTTCGCGACCGTCGATTGCCTACTATCAACAATTCCTAGCCCGGAAACTGAACCAGAATCACGCAATCACGTCTTCTCAGGAACATCAATCACCGACACAACAACAAGGCAAAGCGTGTAGCAATGGTTCGAGCTATCTGGGGGCAATATCGATCCGCATACGCTGGCTTTTCTCGCGAAATCTGGGTGCTGGCCGGCGCACTCTTTATTAATCGCTGCGGCTCGATGGTGCTGCCATTCATGACGCTGTACCTCACCAGCCAACATGGGATGCGTGAATCCGAAGCTGGTCGTCTACTTAGCGTGTACGGCTTGGGCAGCATCTTGGGTGCGTACGTCGGTGGTCGACTGATTCGTTATGTCGGCGCAGTTCGACTACAAACGATTTGCCTGTTCGCCTCGGTTCCGCTCTACCTAACACTGCCGCAGTGGGATACATGGTGGACGATTGCTGGGAATCTATTCTGCCTAAGTGCGGTGCTTGAAGCCGTTCGTCCCGCGAATGCGACAGCAGTTACCTACTTTTCTAAGCCCAGCGAGCGAGCACGGACGTTTGGCTTGATGAGGCTGGCTGCGAACCTCGGATTCTCGTTCGGGCCAGCAATCGGCGGCGTGCTGGCAGCAATCAGCTTTCGATTACTCTTTTGGGTCGACGCGGCAACAACATGCCTGGGTGCCGTGTTACTGCTGGCATTCTTTCGATTGAAAACAACTCCCCAGGAGGAAAGCCAAAAGCGAATGCCTGGAGCCGCCGCGTCGCCTCTGCAAGACCGGCCTTTCGTCGCATTCCTGTTGATGATGTTGGTTGCGGACCTCGTGTTCTTTCAATTCGGAAGCACGTATCCGTTGTACTTGCGTGATCACTTTGGCCTAACCAAGCCACAGATCGGCGGCATGTTTGCAGTGAATACGGTGATCATCGTTGTCTTCGAAATGCTACTGATTGAACGCGTCAAGAATCTTCCACTCTTGCGGACGATTGGATGGGGAGCTCTGCTGAGCTGCCTAGGGTTCGGCCTGCTTCCATACGCAGCATCCGGCGCATACTGCGTGCTATGTATGGTTGTGCTAACGATGGGCGAAATGCTCGCGTTTCCGTTGGCCAGTTCATTCGTTGCAGGAAGAGCTGATCGCGTTGTGGGCAGTGCCGATCGGGAATCCACTGGCGAGAACAATGCAGGTATGTACATGACCTGGTTCACGCTGGTCGCGTCCTGCGCTGCGGTGCTAGGACCGGCCATTGGCGCAACGATCTACGAGCACAACCCAATCCTGCTTTGGCGAATCGCAATCGTTGTTGGAGTGATTGCTCTGGTCGGCTTCCGATGGCTAGACCAAAGGGTCGAAGACAACCCGCAGCGGATTGGCTAAAGCCACAAACGCAATCACTGGGTGCACCGACATACGCGAAAATGCTTCATCACGTTCGTGTGCAGGCACTGCTGGACAAGCCAGCAGTGGCACCCGAACGGCGTCGCTCACAGTTTTACTTCTTCTTCAGAGTCGTCAGATACTCGACCACGTCGAGCAACTCCTGCTTGCTCATCAGCTTTTGCAAGTCGGCCGGCATGAGAGACACTTTTTGCTTTTCAAGCAATTCGATTTCCGATCGTGGGAACGTCCTTGCGATGCCATCGTCTGACGTGATCACGACCTCCGCATCGGTGGCACTCGTCAATAGTCCCGTCACTTGATTGCCGTCTGCATCCACCAAGTTATAGGCTTCGTAGTTGTGGCTAATCCCCGCACTTGGATACAAAATAGCTTCAAACATGGCCTCTCGACTGAGCTTCGTGCCGATCTCAGTCAGATTGGGCCCGACCTCCTTGCCCTTGTTGTTCACGATGTGACATTTGGCACATGTTCCAACTCCAGCGAACACTTTTTGTCCGTTGGTCGCATCGCCTCGCATCCGAGCCAGGTCACCCAAACTCGGCAGCTTTTCGGCGCCTTTGGTCGCCGGAACAGGTAGCAACTCCTGGGCTTTCTCACGAATGTCTTGCCAGCGAACTCGGTTCAGTGCAGCAGCCGCCACAGCCTTCAACGACGGATCCAACCGATCACGTTCCACGCCACGCAACAAGCGACTTGCACCTTGCCGACTCTTGCTGATGGCTCGCACGGCGTTTCGACGAACCTCGACGTCCTGAGCCTTAGCATTCACGACATTGGCCAACAAATCACTGCTGCGATTGTCGGCAGAACTACCAAGCGCAAGAATCGTGTTGTTCAACACGTCGACATTGTCACCGTTGAGCACACTCTTAATCAGCTCGCCACCGTCTTTCGACAGTAGTACACGCATCGCTTCGACGCCCAACTGACCTTCAGGGTCTTGCTGAGCCATCTGCAGTAGATCCGGATAACGCTCGCGAACGTTGAATTTGGAGACCAACGACAAAAACTCCTTCGTTCCCCCCATGCCATCCAAAATCTTCAAGAGTGACTTCTTGTACTCTGGCTTAGCATTCACGGCCGACGAAGACACGCGTCGCATGGATTCAGACGCAATAAGCTGAGCACGTGCGTCACCTCCGTCGATTTTTGCGAAGGCATACTTTGTTGCCACTGCGTCACGTTGTTCTTCCGAAAGAAAGTCCATCGCTCGGAAGTAACGAGGCAGTTCATCCGCAGTGACTGACTGATTCCCCAGTACACTCGCCAACCACTTGCCGGTATCTTTCGCTCGAGAACGCCAAACTAAATCTCGGCCGCCCGGAGTGTCCCAGTTTCCATCAACGGCATCCAACCAAGCCGCCATGAATCGATCCCATTGCGCGTCAGCAGCGATGCCAAGTGCTTCCAAGTACCAGCGGTCATTACCATCGTGTTGCTTCGCCAAAGCGGCCCAAAGCTGCGCCACTTCTTCCGATTTATTGTGTCGAAGTGCAATCGCACACTCGCGTCGAACGGCAGGCGACGGGTCATTGACCAATCGAGCCACGACAGGCAACACATCAACGTCGTCCAACTGCCTTGCTAGACGAATGGCTGCACAACGAATGTCTTTGTTGTCGTCTCGAGAAGCCAGATCAACGTACTTCAGCCCCTTGCCGGGAATCTTTCCAAGCAGCCAAAGAGCTCGAGCCTGCATTCTGGGATTATTGTCCTCCCAAAGCTTGAGCAGCTCGCCTTCAGCCTTGTCGCCCATTTTGTGAAGCGTCGTCCAAGCCAGATATCTGGCTGAATTGTTTGGACTGCGCAACGCCTGAATGGCGCCGGCGGCCGTCGAAAAGTCCAGTTCAGGGTTCGTATATTGACCGCCGTGTGCCTGAGGAATGACGCGGAACAACCGACCTCGTTCCACGTCGCCCATGCGGTGCCCGCCGACACCTGGGTCGTACCAGTCGGCGACAATGATCGACCCGTCTGGAGCCGCTTTCACATCGGACGGACGGAACCATTTGTCTCTCGTTCCTTCCAGAATGTTGACGATCTCGGCCGAGTAACCCGCTCCTTGTTCCGCGGTCACGTAGGCACGCGTCACGCTTGGCCCCGCATCGCAGTGAATCAGATGGCCACGTAACGATTCCGGCAACATCTCGCCTTCATACACCATCAAGCCAGTCGGTGAACCTGCACCAGTGTGAAGCATGTTGGGAACCACGCCGGGATCACGCTGATACCAATGCTTTGCCGGCAACTCGGACATGTTCGTTCGCTCGGCCCGCCAACCAGCGCCCGTGAATTCATCACGATAGCCATAGTTGCCAAACTCCATCACGTAGTTGATGCGCACGCCGCGATTGCCATCGTCATCATTATCTGATTGCCAGATAGTCCCAAACGAATCAACGGTAACCATCCAGTTGTTGCGGAAGTTCCAGCCCAGCGTCTCGATACCGGTGTCGTCCAGGTTCTGGCGGAACACCATACCTTGCTGATAGGGCTTGCGGTCATCTTTGATGACATTGCCGGCTTGATCCACGACTGGCTGACCGTCCGGCGTCAGCAGTTGCTTGCCCGCGTTGCCAAAGTTGAAATACAGCTTTCCATCGGGGCCGAATTGAAACGCATGAATTCCGTGATCGTGGTTGGCTCCGCTGATCCCGGAATACATGACTTCTTTGCGATCCGGCTTGTCATCGCCGTTATCGTCGTAGAAGTTGAAGACTTTTCCGTTAGCGGAAACAATGACTCGGTTCCCAAGAACGCAGATACCATGCGGTGAATCAATGTCACGTCCTTGGTAGAAGACGGTGCGTTTGTCGGCCACACCGTCATGGTCAGTATCCTCGAGGATCAGGATTCGGTCCCCTTCCTCGCGAACAGGATTGTTTTGATTGGCGAAGTCGCGATAGTTCACGACTTCGCACACCCAAACACGACCACGATGATCAATGTCGATTCCCGAGGGGCTCAGCATCAAGGGCTCAGCCGCGAAAAGCTGTGCCTTCAGTTCGGGATGAACATCCATGTTCGCCACGGCCTGCTTGGGGTCATGGCTGCCTTCGTTGGAGTCCGACTTGAGCGCTACGTTTGCTGTGCGGGAACTGCGTTTTAGTTCAGCCGTTTCTTTTTTTTTTGGCTTTGGCTTTTCGAAGTCCTGATTCGCCTCTAAATCAACACGCGATGGCGTATCTGTCGAGACGCCACCTGCTGGGACATCAGCCTTCGCCACCCAGCAGATTGCATTGAGTACGACTTTGCGAAAGTTGTCATCACCCCAGTTCCAGTGCACATGGCCGCCAGTGAAGCCAAATCCACGTCCGCCATTTTCGTTTTCCGAAACCCATGCGACGTGCTGAGGCTCACCCGCGGCAACTGCTTTTCGCACGTGAGGGTTGCCACTATGCGCGCCGTCAGGACGGCTCATAGTCGCTTCAGGAGCGACCGCCGAGAGGATAGGCGTTACACCTTCCATTTCATCTCGGAAACGCATGTGAAAGTACCATTCGTCATTGATACCAAATGGCTCGACTCCATTGGCGACTGGATGGTTTGGGAAATCCTTGAACTCCGCAGTCCAATGCGGATTGACGGACCAGTGAGTCTCGAAGTAACCACCGATCCAATCCAGGAACGCGTCTCCCGATTTTCCTTTCGGCACTTCAACCCCGTAGTGGACGCATGCCAGCCCGACTCCTTGGTCCATCAGTGCACGAAACTCATCGATATGCGGATTCAGCAAATGTCGTCCACCGCCGTCGCAATAAACAACCACCGCATCCGCACCTTCGAATGCTTTCATTCCATTCTGAGGCCAACCGTTTTGATGAATATCACAGTTGAAGTTTGGCAGCGCTTCCTTGAGTTGTTTCGCCAGCAGCAAACAGCCAGCATTGTGTTCGTGAGAACCGTAGCCGTGACTTCGCTTGCCGGCTACGAAGACAACTTTCTTCTTCGCGTCTGCTGAGTGTTTCGCGTGCTTGCCGAGATGCTTAACTCGGATGTTGCGGAATTGAACTTCCATTGGCGGACCAGCGTGCAATTGCAAGGCCAGCAGGCCTGCCGCACGGCGGTTATCTTTGTCTTAGTCC
>CAYQMZ010000062.1:0-679 GCA_964418725.1 uncultured Pirellulaceae bacterium | reverse complement strand
GGCCAGCAGACCATCGGCTCGCGCCTGTTCGTCGTCGTCGGTCAACTCCATCGTCGTCACGCCATTGATGCGGTGCACCAGATGGTTGCCGCGAGCGATAATGTGGTAGTCGTTCCAGTCTTCCTTTTTGACTTTAGATCCGATTTCCGCTGCGTCGCCCACGCTGCCGACAACGTTCTTTTTGAATTTGCCGTTCTCACGAGTCAGGCGTGTTACTTCACCACGCAACGCAAGAATCCCGCGGTAGCCTTCGCCGTAACAGATGCCGGAATACGTGTCGCCGGTTTCGAAGTCTGCCTGGTAGCCACCGATCCGCCACTTGTTGTCGTTCTTATCCGGAAGCCGGAAACTGCGGTACTGAATTCCCGAATTCCCCTTGGGTTTGCCTACGATCTTGTATTGCAGCTTCAACTCAAAGTCGGCGAGCTCACCACCTTCCCAAATGATGAAGGTGTTGCCGTTGCGGATGACAGCTTCGTTGGTGGTCGTTCCCGTGATCGCACCGTCTTTGACACTCCAAAACTTAGGATCGCCATCCCAACCATCCAGCGACTTGCCATCGAAGATCGAAACGAATCCTTCGCGGTCGGCGGTGGCTTCGGGTGTTGGGCCCGACGTGACCGACACGGAAACCTTTGCGGGCGAAACAAAGCTTTGGCTAAGCTCGTTCACTTCGTCG
>CAYQMZ010000061.1:15128-17140 GCA_964418725.1 uncultured Pirellulaceae bacterium | reverse complement strand
GATTCAGACGCCGCATTCGATCTGAGCGACAATCGATTCAACGTCTTCCATGCGAAACGGTTTTGCTAGAAATCGAGTATTCGTTGCCGCGATACGTTGCAGCAAATCAGGGGTCTGGCAGCCGCCTGACATGAAGACAAACCGCTCGTGAATTCCATTTTTGAACTCGCTTGATTCGCGAAGTACATCCCACCCGGACGTCGTGGGCATTACGATATCGCAGAAGACGATCTCATAGTCGTGCTCACGTATCAACTCGATCGCTTCACGACCGTCGTTGGTGGCCGTGACGTCATGTCGTGACAGGAATTCCCGGAGACAACTTAGCAGCGGCTGTTCGTCATCAATGATTAGGATCTTGCGTCCCGAGGACCTGTCTGGGTTACTCGTTCCCACCGCAGGATAATCCGTGGAATCACCACTGGGTGTCTCACACTTTTCGAATCGGATCGCGATCGTTGTCCCCTGATTCGGCGCGGACTTCAATTCAATACATCCATTCATTTCGTCCACGATCGAACGCACGACAGCTAACCCCAAACCAGTCCCCTGTTTGCCGCTGGTTGTGAACGGTTCAAATACGCGGGTTTGCATTTCGATTGGAATGCCGCAGCCGCTATCCGTGACTAACAGTTCCCAATGCGTGTGTTCCGGCCGCACTTCGATCTTGACGATTTGGTCGTCGCCATTGCCTTGATATGATTCCAGTGCATTGGTCAACAGATTGGTTGCCAGTTGAACAATACGCCCGCGTTGTGCGAGAACCGTTGCATTCGGCAGCAACGAAGTCTCAACCCGCTGGCAGGGCTTCATCTGGGGACGAACGGTCTTAATCGCGAGCGTTATCTCTTCCGACAAATCAACTGGCTCCCAACGGGAGTTAACATGGTCGCGAGACAACGTACGAAGCTGAGAAACAATATTCGCGATTCGAAAAGAGGCCTCGATTGCCGCATCCAATCGCGACTCGTCGTATTCTCGATCAAACTTCATCAACTCTAAATTCGAAACGATGTACGACAGGGGGTTATTGATTTCATGGCCCACTGACGCGGCAAGCCTGCCCAGTTCCGCCAAGCGTTCGCTGCGAGAGAGCTTGTCCATAGTCTCGCTGAGTTCCGCCGTGCGTATCCGCACCCGTTCTTCCAGTTGCGATTTCAATTCATCCAGTTGATTCGCCTCATCGCCCCAACTCGCCGATGCGTCCAATGCGACCGAAATCAGAAATGCCGTCGCGCCAAAAGCTGCGATGAATGGACCGTCATAGAAATTCAGTGAGATGGCAATGTCGTTCATCCCGCCGACTGCCAAGAGCGTGGCCCCCGCAAGCAGACACCAACTGACGGGAGTTACCGCGATCAAGCGAATGAGGTTGGCCAATCCGATGGCAATCATTCCGCATACGATAAACGCAAGCGGCTTGGTTGCGCCGAAATGATATGTCGTTTGAAATGCTTCCCACGCTCGAAGAGCGGAGACGTCGTAGACCAGCCCCGGAATCAGGGAGGCAACTCCAGCAAACACCAAACCTGATTCGCTGGCTAGTTCCAGGGTCGAAACGCTGGTCTGCGCCCGATGCCGAGCGTATCGCGACGAGGTCGCCACAAAGAAGCTTGCTGTCGCATATCCAATCGGGCCGGCCCAGAGGACAACCGAACCAGATATTCCTGGCGTCGCCACAATGACCATCGCCACCGAATAGAGCCCCATCATCAGACAACTAAATGCAAACCACCAAAGAGGCAATCGACGTCTGGCTCGCGCAAACGTGAACAGCACGAGGCAGTACATTGCCGAAGCGCCGATCAACAGAATCGCAGAAATCGAACCGGGGTTAAGCATCGAGGGCGTCCAAAACCAATAGTCGAACTAATATCACACTTTAGCGTCCCCGCAACGTTCCGTCTGTCGGACAGCCAAGACTCAGCCAGGGTTTTGACTGCATGTAAAGTTACCTACTAGGCCGAGTTGGTATCAAACTGATTTTCTATTCGCTGCAAGTCGAGTACGCA
>CAYQMZ010000061.1:0-15028 GCA_964418725.1 uncultured Pirellulaceae bacterium | reverse complement strand
GACACTGGCTAATCGGGCAGCGGGTTGGATTTGGAAACCGAAGTCGCAGTGGAGCCATGTTTAAGACGCCCCAAGACTTACTCGTCGCGGTTGAACCATGGCAAGCGCAGACTCGGGTACTGCCGGCTTGCTCTTTCCAAAGTTCCTGCTGAATTCTAGAAAGTCTTGAAAGTCCACATCACCATCACGGTCGAGATCACTTGCTGCATCCTCGGTTTCCCTTCCGAAATCGCGACTAAGCTGCAAGAAATCCTCGAATCCAACTTCTCTAGTCCACCGTTTAAAGTGCAGTCCGGTATCGACCACCAAACGGGCCGCTCGCCAAAGCTCCATCGACAGTCGTCCAAAATCCGAATACGGATCCGAGTAAAATCCAATCTCTTTCGGAATCAATTCGGTATACAGGCCCCAGCCCTCACTGTACGCGGTGACTCGGGTTCCAAAGCGACGGAACCGAGGAACACTTTCCAACTCCTGCGCGATGCTCAATTGCATATGGTGGCCAGGAATGCCTTCGTGATAGGCCAACGCTTCCATCTGATACGTTGGCATTTCACTCATTTCATACAGATTCGCGTAGTACGTTCCCGGTCGCGAACCATCAGGAGCAGGCGATTGATAGAACGCCTTGCCTGCCGACTTTTCTCGAAACGCTTCCACGCGTTTGACGATCATGGGTGCCTTCGGCTTCGTCAAAAACAGATCGTCTAGGCGATCTCGCATCGTGTCGATCAACGCTGTCGCTTGACGCAGGTGTTCCGCTCGGCCCTTTTCGTCATTGGACAGATAAAACTGCGGGTCCGTTCGCGTGAATTCGAAGAACTCCTGCAAGCTCCCTTTGAAGTCAACTTGCTTCATGATGCCTCGCATTTCACTGTGAATGCGAGCCATTTCCGCCAACCCAATTTCATGGATTTCTGCCGGAGTCAGATCGGTTGTCGTCATCTTACGAAGCGCGTGCCGATAGTAGGCAGCTCCGTTCGGAAACTTCCAAGCACCGTGGTCGTTCGTCGCCGATTCCGAGAGTTCTTCGGTGAACGCAATCAATTGTTCGTAAGCAGGCTGCAGATCTTCTTTGAGTGCTTTCTCTGCGTCGGCGATAAGCTGCTCTTTCTTCACATCCGAGACTTCAAGCTTTGCCACTTTCTTTTTGAAGTCCGCAAGCAAAGTGCAATCATCCTCAGATTCGTCAAACGGTTTCCCCACAAGCAGATTCCTGCAGTCATCGATGACCAGAGGGAAAACAAAGGCCGGCGCAATGATGTTCTTCTTGCGTCGAGTGTCGAGATCGCCAACGACTTGTGCCATCAACGGTCTGACCCCACGCAGGCGAGACACGTAGGCCTCCGCGTCTTTGACACTAGTAACTCGGTGAATGTTGATCAGAAACGCGGGGATCGACGACTGCCGACCACGCATTTGATTGACTGGATAGCTGTGAAAACGCCACGCGTAATCTTCGATTGCCTGTTCGCACCGTCGCTCAAAAATGCGGAAACTGAGTTTGTCGGCATCTGAGAGCTTTGAGAAGTCGAAGTCCGTGCGGAGCGTCGTGAGCAGCTGCGAGTTGATGAGATACTCCCGCTGTCGAGCTCCTTCCGAGAGATCGTCCCATTCGCCATAGTTCGTTTTGATACCCAAATACGACTGCATCATGGGACTGCGACTCAGTTCATCATCGAAAGCTTTCTCGAAGAAAGCAGCGATTCGCTCACCCTCTTCTTCCGCCGCCGCTGGACGTGAAGCTGTAAGATTCAACATGAGCGACAGGGCGACCAAAACGAATTGATACAGGCGGCGATGGTGTGGATGGTTCATGCGAACAGACCTTCGGTTATGCGGTAAAGCACGAATTGTACTAACTGCATGGAATCAACCAATCCACGTCGCCTCTGGAATTCGAGCGGTAGACATCGAATTCTGTGCGGTCCTTCGCCGAACAGCGTGCGACGTTTCGGCTTATACCGCGTATGCCAATGTCTCAGCAGGTTGGTCAAAGCCAACTTGCTCACTCGCATTCTGCGAATCACTGGCCGACGAATTCCACCGTTGCAATGCATCCTCTGACGACCAAGTATTGGGCAGCAGGTCTAGCATCCGCTCCACTTCTGAAATCGACTGTGGTCTGGCACGCGGGTCTATCGCCAAGCAACGCATGACTAGGTCTTCGAGTACTTGCGAGATCGGTTGTGCCGTTCGATCGGATGGCGAAGGCGGCTGTTTACTTAGTTGCTGGTCCCATATTTCGCTCACAGACGAGCCAGTGAATGTGTACCTGCCGGTCAACAGGAAGTACGCGACAGCTCCGATCGAGTAGATGTCACTGCGTTGATCAACGCTTGCAGGAGATTCAATGGACTCTGGCGACATAAACGCTGGTGTGCCGCTTACCCCGGACTTAGTCATGGATGCCCTGAGACTGTTTGTGTCGTAAACCAGACCAAAGTCAAGCACCTTGGCAACGTCGTACTGTCCTCCGCGCGAGCAGAGAATGACGTTGGCTGGCTTGATGTCGCGGTGAACGAGATCTCTACCGTGAGCTTCTTTCAGGGAGCCACAGATTTGCCGCAAGACATGGACGACACGGGCTTCTGGTTGAGCGCCCTCCATTTCAACCAACCTCTTTAGGTCGACACCGTCCAGGTATTCCATCGCGTAGTAAAACACACCATCCGAAGTACGCCCGTAGTCATAAATCGAAATCGTATTCGGATGCGTCAATTCCGAAGTAAGCTGGACCTCACGTTCGAACCGTTCGATCGTCTGAGGGCTAGACTTCTCCGCAGGAAGAAGTTTGACTGCCGTTGGACGTCGTAGCATGCGGTGCGTCGATCGATAGACTTCGCCCATTCCACCTTCGCCGATCTTTTCTTCAAGCGAGTACTGACCAAGCTTGTTCAGTTTTCGTTCTGCTCGCATCGCTCGTAATTGAGCACGCGAAAGATACCAAGTGTAGATCAGGCCGATGCAAGAGCCGAGCAAAGCGAAACTGGTCACAACGGCATTAATTCGCTTGAAGAGGTTGTGCGAAGCGTACGCCTCGTCGTAGTCGATCGTGCTGAGCACCCCGAGTCCGAAATCGGGCAGCCATTTTGCGCCGCCAACGAGACGGTTCCCGGATGCGTCGAGAAAACCCAAGGCGTTCACGACAATTGCCTCGTTGCTTGCGTCGGCGATCATCTGTGATGGGACAACGCTGGCCGCGTTTTTTAAATCGTGACCAAGAAGACTCCCAGTTCGATCGACCGCATAGTTTTGCCCGGTCTCTCCGAATGTCGAAACTGCAAGTGTGCGTTGAAAACTACCTTCCGTGGGGATCTCGCAAATCAACGTTGCGATTGTCTGATCATTCCGTCGCGTTTGAATTGGAGCAGCCACCCACAACGCCGTTGCCGAACCGGTGACTTCGGAACCGGCATCCGAACTAGGATCGGCAAACACCGTCTCGCCGCAAAAGACTTGTGAGAACTGCCCTAACTGCGACTCATTGAAGCTACAGACAGAGGCGTTGGTTGCGATCGTTTCACCCGTGGCATCCAGGACCGTGTAAGACACGAACCCGAACTGTTTCGACGCGGAATCAAGGCGTTCGGCCAACTCTCCAAGAGTAGAGGACTGCGTGTTTGGATCGTCCAAATTCGCAAGACGCGACACAAGCCGTTCGGTGCGGTCGTCTTCAGCGAGAATACGAGCGTTAAGCGTTTGCTGTTCACTCCACAGTGCAACGGAGTTCGCCGTTGATCCAACAATCGCCTCAAGCTTTTTCGTCAGTGTGTTCTGGAAGGAACGCTCAATCGTTTCCACTGCAACCCAACTTCCGACCAGAGCCAGCAGTGCAACGGCAACTGGGAACAGCCAAAGCTTCGCACGACGCTTCAACGTCAGAAATTCAGCGACGCTCCAATTGTCGGAGCGGCCAACAGTCGTTTCGTGAGGCTCATCATCCATGACTGCCCGATCTTTTATAGGGTCGTTCAACTGTTCGTCGTCGTGAGGCGGGCTGCCCGTTGTCAATCGCGGGCAGAGACAGGTGGGGAAGGGCGGGAAACGAGTCCCGCCCTACGTTCCTTTATTACTCGCTGTTCCCTCCTAGCAAGCCTGCTCGCATCAGAAAATACAGCAGCGTCATCAGAGTGGTGACGACCGCGGCGACATAAGTCACTGCCGCGGCGTTGAGCACCTTGTCCATTCCGTGACGTTCTTGAGGAGAAATTATTCCGGCTTCGACGACCAAGCGTTTTGCTCGCGCCGTTGCATCGAATTCCACAGGCAGCGTTTTCAACTGAAACAAAAGCACCGCGGCGAACATAATGGCACCGGCGAGCACGAGATACTTGTTAAAAAACAGGCCCATCGCCATCACGATGTATCCCATGCTCGATCCAATACCGGCCAGGGGCACTAGAGCGGATCGCATGTGAAGTGCCGCATAGTTGGTCGCGTGCTGAATCGCATGGCCAGCCTCGTGCGCCGCGACACCTATCGCGGCAACCGACGTGCTGCCGTAAACATCGGGCGAAAGGGCCAGTTCTTTCGTCGTCGGGTTGTAGTGATCCGATAGCTGCCCGTGGGCACGGACAATTCGAACGTCGCGAATGCCGGCACGATCCAGTAACCTCTGGGCCGCTTGGGCTCCGGTTATTCCATGTTGCGAAGGCACCCGAGAGTACTTGGCGAAAGCCGATCGCACCAACCAACTGGCCAGTCCGGAAATCAGTAGCCCCGGCAGCAAGACCATCACAAGGTACATAGGATCGAAGAACATTGAACTCCTCTTATTTCGAACGAAGCCTTGATTTCGGCCTCTTTGTTAACGATGTGTTTGGCAGATATCGTCTCTAAATCTTTTCATTCATCTTCGCGAGCGCCTTGTTCGCGATCTGACGAATGCGTTCCTTACTAAGGCCAAACCGTTCCCCCAACTCACGAAAGGTTTTGGTTTTCTCGCCAGCCACTAAACCGTAACGACTGACAATTATTTCACGCTCGCGATCATCCAACTCCTGCAGCAATCGAGCCACATCATGCACTGCCTCTAGCGGAGCCTCCACTGGTACAGCTTCATCTTCCAAACCGTGCAGTTGTTCCGTTTGTCCACTCTGAAACCGGTTCTTTCGTTTGTGTTCACGCTGCACGAAGTTGTAAAAACCTCGCTTCAGTGCCGTCGTCGCGTAGGTACTGAAACGATAGCCATACTCGACGTTGAAGAGATCGACTGCCTTCAACAGAATCGCATTCCCCTCACAAACAAGGTCGTGGAACTCCACGTTCGTTGGCCCGCGAAATTTGCTGGCAACCGCGACGACCAAACGAAGATTGGACTCCACTAGATGGTTGCGCACGAAGACGATTTCTTGCTCGATTTTTTGCAAATCAGCACAGATTTCGCCACAACGCACATCGTCCGGAACGGATGCCAGCTCTTCAGACTGCAATTTGAGCTCAGCGAGCCAGCGAAAGAGCAGGCGTTCTTCATCCGGTGTCAGAAGGCAAGTGCGATATAGGTCTCGCGAGTACCCGGACGCGGCGATTGCCGCCGCGTTGCCGGAGATTTTCGTCCGATCCGCGAGTACTTCGCGAGCCGATATCGCAGTCTTGCTACGCCAAAACGAATCTTTCTTCAGGGCAGTTGCTGCCAAAATCATGGTTCTACCTCACTTCGTTGCGTTGTTAGGTAGCCCGACGCTACACAACTTTATACGCAGCAAAACTCGATAGAACACATAGATATGATTCGCGGCTTCGATAGAGAATTTGAATGTAAAGAACACTACGGCTCAACGACGCTGGAAAGTCGCGGTCGCCGATATGAATCTTGAAAACGGTCAATGCGACGAGCCACCGCGCGGCCGGCTCGATCCGCCAAGCGAGAGATACAGGCTTCTACCGTTGACTCTAGGTCTGTCAGGATCACGTCGTCGCCATAACGGAGCTTAACTCGCAACTGACACCGTTTGTCGATCCCGCCTTTCGGGCCGTTCAGGTCACGTACACTCAACGTGACTTGGTCAATCTTTGAATCGAACCTCGAAAGCGCAAAGAAGAGCCTTCTTCTCGCCAACTCACGGCCGCGTGCTTTCAGACACTTGTTACGATCTACAATAGTTAGCTTCACGTTTGTCGCTCCAACCTGTTGTTGTCGTTTAACCAGACGCCACGCACGAGGTTCAACGCTTTGCCTCTCGCGTGTCTACCTTGTTGTAGGGCGTGGCGACATACGAAACGAAATAGAAAAAAACACGCGCTGCCATTGGTTTTCTCAATGCCGGCAGGCAGGCCGCTCGTTCACACAGGAACAGCAAGCGGCTGAGTCGAGTTTGGTCCCTTGGGACGAGCGTGTGCGCGTTTCGGCTTCGGCACCTCGAGAACTTCAGCTTGCTCTGTCACCAGCGAGACAACGACATCGCCCGACTTTGGAAGACTTCCTTCTGAGACGATTTCGAGCTTGCCGCTCTGGGTGATGACAAACAGAACGGTTGCCGTTAATCCGTATCGAATCAAATAGTCCTCGTACGTAAACGTGTCGGTGATATTTGTCTTCTTGAGTTTGCCACCAGCCTCCAAAGAGTGCTCAAGCTGCTCGTAGTTCAACGAACCTCCGAACAGAGAACGGCCTTCAATGTGTGCGGTTGACGTCGTGCGTCGATGCCCTGGCTCACGTCGATGTGGCGAAAGCTGATAGACGTTGGCTCGACCGAAATCGGCCGCGAACTCAAGCGAGGCGAGCCGATTCAGATCATCGTTCGATGTCATCGCCATCATGCGCCCAAGTCCGCCAAGGTCCACTTCTTCATCTACGAATTCGGACAAGACACTGGCGCAGACTGCGGGCAAACCACTTTGCCTGGCGGCAGAGACGTTTTGAAAATTGGTGTCAACAAGCAAGACCTGAAATCCCTCTTCGTGAACGGCCTTCGCAATTTTCCGAACGGGTGTTGAGGCTCCCGCGAACAAGATTCCCTGCGGATTCGGCGCGGCGAGGTTCAGCCAGCGAGCCAATACGGGCGTGAATAGTCCGTAAGTCGTCACACTTCCGACAATGACCAGGAAGGTCAGCGGCACAATCGATTCACTGCCGGCCAGAGAAAAACCGCCTCGATGAAGCAGCTCTGTTGCGAAGACAGTCGACACCGCCGCCGCCACGATCCCTCGCGGTGCAAGAAAGGCGAGAAATGTTCGCTCTCGCCAGTTCAGGTCAGAGCCAACACACGAAGCATAAACCGAAAGCGGCCGGACAACCGCAATCAACAAGGCGACGAAGGCGACACCACCCCACCCAAGATCCAGCAGTTGACTCAACTCGATCCGAGCGGACAAAACGATAAACAATGTCGAGATCAACAGGTCGCGCAGGTTCTCCTTAAACTCGACGACGTGCTTCACAGGAAATGCACTTTGGTTCGCCAACAGGATACCTAGCAGCGTTACCGTAACGAGACCGGATTCATGCTGAATTGCGTTGGAGATCGCGAACGAACCGATCGCCACTACAAGAAACACAAAGTTGTGGAGGTAGTCGGGAATCCAGTACCGCTTGAGTGCTTGAATTAGTCCGAACGCGCAGGCAGACGCAACAACTCCGCCGACCACCAACGTTTTCACGAGAATCGTCGCAACGGCCATCACTCCCGTCAGTTCTTCACCATGACTACCGACGGCGAACAGTGCTTCGAAAACCAAGACGGCCAACAGTGCACCAATTGGATCAACAACGATTCCCTCCCACTTGGCAATCGAGGCGATGTTACGTGACGGTCGAATGTGTCTAAGCAGCGGTCCGACCACCGTTGGCCCCGTGACGGTCAATACGGCACCGATGAGTGCAGCGATACGCCAATCCATACCAAGCAGGTAGCAACCAGCCAGGGACGCGAGCACCCACGTCACAAATACGCCAACCGTTACAAGTTTCGCGATGACCGTTTTTGACTCACGAACTTCGACTAGTTTCAGCGACAGGCCGCCCTCGAAAAGAATGACGGCGACAAAGAGCGATACCAACGCAAACAACAGCTCTTCACCAAGCACCATGGCCGGATCGATACCCGTGGCCGTTCTCGCTAGGAACCCGAACGCCAGCAGCAGAAGTATCGATGGAAAGCGGAATCGCCAAGCGATCCACTGGGCGACCGCACCTAGTGCAAGCACCCCCGTCAAGAAAAACGTCGGATCGGTTGCGAGATTTGTAGTCGGTTCGCTCACGGATGCTCCTTTGGCTGTAGCTCTGACGCTCCATCGGCAATTTTTTCCTGATGGGCCGCAGACGCGCCGAAACTCGACATTGCCAAACTGGCCCATCACTCTACAACTCTAGGGAGCGTCGACGATTCGGCGTAATAGAAAAACTGACTCGCATGTATTCGTTTATTGAATAGGTTCAATGTGGACTGGCTGAACTACCATCACTTGCTTTACTTCTGGACAGTCGCAAAAGAGGGCGGTATCTCAAAAGCCGCAAAAAAGCTGCACCTTGCCCAGCCCACACTCAGCAGTCAGATCAAGAAACTGGAGAGTTCCATCGGAGCGAAGCTGTTCGACCGCAGCGGAAGGTCGCTGGTACTGACGGACACCGGGCAGATGGTGTTTCGCTACGCAGACGAGATTTTCACGTTAGGACGTGAACTAAAAGATGCATTAAAGGGTCGGCCATCTGAGAATCGGCTGAAGCTGACCGTCGGCGTTCCTGATGTCCTGCCAAAGCTGGTGGTCTATGAACTGCTGAAGCCAGCGATTGATATGGAAGAGACAGTTCACCTCGAATGCTACGAAGGCAAACTACAAGACCTGCTTGGCGATTTGGCTTTGCATCGACTTGATATCGTCCTTGCCGATTCCCCGCTGACACCGGATTCCAGCGTACGAGCATTTAATCATTTACTTGGTGAATGCGGCGTGACCGTCTACGGCGACAAGAAGCTTGCGAAGAAGTACCGCAAAAATTTCCCGCAGTCACTCGACGAAGCTCCCATGTTGTTGCCGACGCACAACACGACACTTCGGCGACAATTGGAACAGTGGATGGACGATACGGGAATCGCTCCGACAGTAATGCACGAGTTCGAAGACAGTGCTGTTCTGAAGGTATTCGGCCAAGCGGGACATGGCCTGTTTGTGACGCCAACTGCAGTCGAAGACCACGTCGTCAACCAATACCAGGTCGAAATCGTGGGGCGCATCGACGAAGTAGTTGAGCGATTCTATGCGATCTCCGTAGAACGCCGCTTGAAACACCCCGCCGTAGTCGCAATATCCGAAGCCGCGAAGACAGAACTATTCGGTTAGCCGTCTTGGCCATACCTGGTCCGAACGTCTTAGTGTTGCAGCCCGAGCACGAAAAACGCTTCAGCGACAAACGGTCGCTGAAGCGTTTTTGGTTAGTCAACTTGCAACCTGACGGCCGTTCAGGTTGCACCCGGCTTGGGGATCAGGATCTCAATCGGTCATCGCGACGACACCAAGGCTTCCTCTCGGTGGCCTAAACGTAGTAATCCCAAAGGTGTCGGCACGCTCGCTATGGCGATATTCGATCGCTTCACCGGAACTAATCTCAACTTCTTCCGTTTCGCCTTTATCGCGGGGCAACTCGCTGCTCCATTCAATCGTCTCACCAGCGTCGTGAGTTGTTTGGCATCGCACGCATCGTGTCGCGTAAGGTAGGGCTTTCAAGCGGATGATGGGAATGTTTCCGTGGCAGGTCGAACAAACGCCATACTTACCCACATCGACTCGGGCAATGGCTTCGTTTATCTGTCGAAGGTCGCGAGCATCTGCATTGGCCAGCTCTGCAATAAGTTCACGAAACTCGCTGTCGGATGCAGCATCGCCAAAGTCTCGGACATCTGTGGCGGGTTTCGCCGACCACGCGTTCGTTAGTTCGCTGCGCAACGACTGAGCCAACGAGTCACGCCGCTCAACCAGCATCGATCGCACTCGGCGAATGAATTCGGAACGTTTCATGATGATCGTCTCCTCTTGAATGAACACTACAAGGAACGCTTCGGTGCGACGAGACTTTGCCGTCGATTGCGTTCCCTCTACTTCATCCTTACTCGCAGCCTTCAAAGGCAAAATAGAAAAGACGCTTTCAGCTATTCGAAAAATTCAATGGCTGAAGTGCGACAAAATGCCGCGGCAAAAAAACAGCCAGCGTACAAGCTGGCTGCGAGCGAGACGGCGAAGTACCGCCCCAAGTAGTATCAAGCCGAATTTTGGTTCCGTGACCGCCGTATCCTCGCGCGTTCACACACTGACGCAACTCCCTGCTCTCTAGATCGAGCCACGTCAGCTACGTTGACTTCTCCGGCTACAACGGAGTCAATCCATGTAGGTACCGTATAACATCCAGTCCGTCTTTTGATGAACATTCATCGAGTTCCACCAGCGGTAGCGCCAGTCTTGACGAACGACTGGGCGGTAAGCGGAACGCATCTGCTGATACGTTCGCAGGTGCGGCGCCCGCTTGCTGGCTGCACTCGGTTTTTGAACTCGTGCTTCGGCGATCGCCGGATACATCATGAGTGCGGCACAGGCAAACGACGCAGCGGATACTCGTTTTAGTTGCTTCAACATAGCAGTCTCTCCCAGTTCGACACTTACGCAGTTGTGAGCCACCAACTTGGCTCGCTCACAAACAGTCTTGGGTGAAAGACAGCTATTGGGAAATAGATTTCGACGGCCGATCGCTTCCGTTTTTTCTATGTTTCAAACGTGATTCACGGCCGCAGAATCGCTTGGCACGCTCACCAAACGCAATAGATCCCAGCGTTATTTCAAAACAGCTGCGGAAACCTTTTGTGGCACGTAGCTAACTCCTAATGGCCAAACATAGTCTGGACACAGTTCGTCAACTTCCGCGTTCAACTGCTCGACGATTCTCAGTGGATCAACGGGCTTCTCAAACCAACGATTTACGCCTTCTGGCCCGATTGAAACGTTCATTTCTTCGGGAGATGTTCCGGAAACAGCGAAGACTCGCAGGTCTTTCATCTCCTCGCGATGACGAATGTTCGAAACCGTTTTCGCACCGTCAAGGGTCGGCATGCGCATGTCGAGAATCACAGCTTGTGGCAACTCATCGGTACTCTGCAATTGCTTGATTGCTTCAAGTCCATTTGCAGCCGTGTCCACCTGGAAGCCACTGAGACGTAAGTATCCCGCCAGAAGCTCTCGTTCGTTGTCGTTATCTTCAACTACCAACGCCCGCTTCGTCGACTTGCTTGTTTCGACCGGCGAAGACTCCGCGATCTCTGGTGGAGTAGGCTGCCTATCAGTTCCGGCTGCATCGAGTGCCGTGAGCGTTTGCAATGCAAGATCCAGCGTTTCCTGCGCCTCGCTCATTAGCCCCTTCTCCAACTGACGCTGAGCAAGACTCATCGCAACCGTGGCTGCGTTCAATTGATTCTTGTAATCATGACGCTTGTTTCGAAAGGTGGTCTGCGAATCGTCATGCAGCTCTTGCCGAAGGATCTCGACATCGCTGGGAGCTTCAAAGCCGAGTCGAACCTTGTTTCCCAAGAGCTGACAAACGTGGACTGAGATACCGAGCGAAGGAAAGCAAACAGCTTGGTCTTGTTTTCTCGATAGAACGAGCATGGGACTACTCCGTCAAATGAAATCCATTGGTGAGCCTGCGAGAGCGCGAATATATCGCGACTCAAAGGCAAGCACCGGCGAATCCATACCGAAGGAAGAAGCTCCTTTTCCTGCTTGCAACCAATTACTTTATCGAAACCGGTCACATCGCCCAACAGCAGTTTGCACCGAAAACTGTTATCGGTTCGACAGCATGCAGCCGCCCCACGCGTGTGGAAGCCCAAGTACGGAATACGACTCGGCATTGCCTAGCGATCCTGGTCACACGAAGCTGGCGTGTCATCACCTGCCGCAACCTCCGATAGCAGCGTACGTAAGGCCTCCATATCTAGCGGCTTGGTCATGTGATCGTCAAAGCCTGCTTCCATCGCTGCTTCCCGATCCGTCGGCTGTCCATAGCCTGTGAGCGCGACGAGTCGAACGGCATCTGGGTCATGCTTCTTGCGAATCCGTTTCGCAACTTCGTAGCCGTTCAGTTCAGGTAAACCGATATCGATTAGCGCAACGTCGGGACGATCGGCTTCAAATCGCGCCAGTGCAGTGATCCCGTCGCCGGCCTCGGACACGGTGTGGCCATCTAGCGCAAGCAACTTCTGCATCATGTCCCGCACATCGGGATTGTCTTCGACGACTAGGATCTTCAGCGACGTCGTTTCCTGCCCATGGGTCTTATCGTCCGATCTGCGCGTGGAAGTCTTGTCCGTAAGAGGCAGCTTCACCGTAAAGGTACTTCCTTTGTTCTTTCCATCGCTGCTGGCCACCACGGTCCCGCCGTGAAGTTCGACCAAGGACCGAACTACCGTCAGCCCAACTCCAAGGCCGCCATCGGACCGTTCCAGCGTTTCGTCAGCTTGCACGAACGGTTCGAATACTCGTTTGACAAGCTCACGTGTCATCCCAACACCGTCGTCTTGAACCGCAATGACAGCGACACCGTCTTCGATTGAAATCGTGAGGTCAATTTGCCCGCCGGCCGGTGTGTACTTCGCAGCATTCACCAAGAGATTTACAAAGATCTGTTGCAACCTGCCTTCGTCTCCCAGCACGTTGACTGCCTGATTTGGGAGTTGCACTTTCAACCCCAAACGGCGTGCGGTAGCTAGTGACCGAGCCGCCAACTCGGCTTCTTTCGCAACCGCTCGCAAGTCGATGACATCTTTCCGAATTTCGATCTTCCGACGAGAAATGCGAGAGATGTCCAACAAGTCTTCGATCAGTCGTCCCATTTGGTCCACCTGACGACCAACAACATCGGCGACACTGCGAATTTCGCTGTCGCCTGATTTAGTTCGACGCAGATATTCGGCCGAGTTCCGCATCGCCGCCATGGGGTTGCGTAATTCGTGTGAGAGCATGGCCAAGAATCGATCTCGATACCTGACTGCCCGCTTTGCTCGCGATTCCGCCTGTTTTTGCCGGGTAATGTCGGTGATCATCCCAGCCAAAGCAACGATTCGTCCTTCTTCGTTGCGTAACGGATATTTTGCCGACAGAAACATGCGGGACTTGCCACGTCGAGTAATCTTCTGTTCGACTTGCACCGCGTTGCCCTGCGCGAATACCTTGCGGTCTTGTGCGTCAAGTTGATCAGCGATCGAGCCAGGAAGTAGTTCAAAGTCTGTTTTGCCAAGCGTATTGTCTGGCTCAGTCCTCAGAAATTTCCGTGCTCGCTCGTTCGCAAGTAGGTATCGACCATTCAGGTCTTTGACGAAAATAAACGACGGTGAGTTTTGCAGTATGCCCTGCAATTGCTGCTCTTTCTGAACGAGCTTTTCTTCCACCTCACGTAGCGATTGAATGTCAACCAGCGTCAAGACGACGCCCTCAAATTCCGTGTTGCTGACGTACGGCAAGACTCGCAGCAGGTGCCACGCTCCGAATCGATCGCACGCCTTCTTTTCAATTGGCTGACCGGTCTTGGCTACGGTTCGCAAGTCATCCATGAGCCCAGACAAATCCATGTTGCCAGCGAATGAACTGAACTCGCGACCAATGTCCTGGTTTAGGATATTGAAGCAATTTGCAATGCGCGGCGTAAATCGTCGGATGCATAGTGAGTTGTCAAGAAAGAGCACACCGATGTCGGTACTGGAAAGCAAGTTATCCATATCATCGGTTAACCGCGTTAGCTCGCCGATCTTCCGTTGGTACTCGGCGTTGACCGTATAAAGCTCTTCGTTGACCGAATGCAGCTCCTCGTTGGTACTCTGCAACTCTTCGTTCGACGCCACCAACTCCTCATTGGTTGCATGCAGTTCCTCGTTGCTGGCTTCCAATTCTTCAACAGTAGCCTGCAAGTTTTCTTTTGTGTAACGGAGCTCTGATTCAAGCGAAGTAATACGTTCACGCGATACTTCGCCGATGTCGATCGCTTCGGGCTCTATGGCAAGCGTTGGCTCAACATCTTCGAAGGTCACGAGAAAATGCGAGATCCGCGAAGCTCGGTCCAACAGCGGCTTCACGCTGAGCTTGATCTGCCGGCGCTGCCCATCAATTTCCACCGAAACGCCGGAATAGACTACCGGCTTCACTTCCTTTGTTGCTCGTTGCAACGCTCCCGAGACAGACGTCTTCAGGTCTGCTTCACAAAGGTCGAGCAGACCAGTCGACGCCCGCCCTTTCGCGAAGGCAAGATACTTTCCTGCATTGCCGAAGAAATGCACAACCTGCCGCGAAGCCTCGATGAGAACCCCGGACGGCACGTAGTCGTCCAACAGTTGATCGTACGCCCTTCGGAGTTCTGAATCGCCCTCGGCATTTGTTATCTGCGTCGGCGTTGAAGCTCGCGGCACCACATTACCCGTCACCGTCAGTCGCAAGTCAGCCGGCAGTCTCACATCGCGTCTTTTACGATACATTTTCCAATGGCGATCGACGGGGCTAAATTCATCTTCCCAATCGCCCACACCTTCGCTCGGCCCCAGGAAAAGCGTACCGCCAGTCTTAAGTCCAAAATGAAACAGCGATATCGCTTTCTTCTGCACGTTCGGCTGTAGGTAGATCAGCAGGTTTCGACAACTCACAAGATCGAGCTTTGTGAACGGCGCATCCTTAATGATGCTGTGCGGTGCAAACACGATCATCTGACGGACTTCTGACGTCACCTGAAACGAATCACCTTGGGGGGTGAAATATCGCGTCAATCGCTCCGTTGAAACATCGGTCAGGCTCTCCTTGGGGTAAAGCCCGGCACTGGCGAAATCGAGCGACGTCTTGTGAACGTCCGTCGCGAATATCTTCACGTTGTTGGGCCGATTCATGCGCGTCAGATGCTCATGAAGCAGAATAGCCATCGAGTAAGCTTCCTCGCCCGTCGCGCATCCAGCTACCCAAACGCGCACTTCATCGCTAGGCTGCAAACGCTGAAGCATTTCCGGAACGACTTGCTTATCTAGCACTGCAAATGCTTCTCGATCTCGAAAGAACTGCGTTACAC
>CAYQMZ010000060.1:2469-17371 GCA_964418725.1 uncultured Pirellulaceae bacterium | reverse complement strand
CTTTTACTGGGCAAAGGCGAGATCTTACGCTTGTGGCCCCTTGTTCCGCTGCTTTCGGGTCTGCGAAGGTGACAATTGCATCCCTAAGAAACCTTGCTGGCATGAACGTAAGGCTATACAGTTAGTCGACTTCCAGCCTTCAAAGTATCTCTGGATGAAGCCACCAAGGACGCCATGTCCGAAAAGAAAGTCAACGACGGGGTGCCGCCGGCGGTAGTGAACCGCTTGAGTCTCTACCTGCGCGAACTCCAGCAGTTGCAGCGAAACGGTGTGGCGACGACCAGCTCGACCCAACTAGGTCGAGTTCTTGGCTTTACAGATGCCCAGGTGCGTAAGGATCTGGCGTATTTCGGGGCGTTCGGATACCCAGGCTTGGGGTATCGCTGTGACGAATTGGTGGGTGAAATCAAGCGGATTCTGGGTACGGATCGACGTTGGCCATTGGTGATCGTCGGTATCGGAAACCTGGGCCGTGCTTTGTTGGGCTACCGTGGGTTTCGGCAGCAAGGTTTCGAAATCCTGGCGGCGTTTGATCAGGATGAGGCAGTCGTCGGCAGAACAATCGAAGACACGCCCGTTCTGCATATCGACGCTCTGCAGAACTTTGCCAGTGAAAATGAAGTCAAACTCGGCGTTGTCGCTGTGCCAGCCGAAGCAGCACAGGAAGTCGCTGATTTGCTGGTGGCGTCTGGCGTTGAGGGGATTCTGAACTTCTCGCCCGCAACACTGGACGACACCAACGTATCGGTAGCATCGGTAGATTTGGCAATTGAGCTAGAACAGCTCACGTTTACCGTTGTCAATCGTCGAAAAAATTCCTAAGCTTAACCGGTCTGGCAAGCAGGGGAACTTCCTTGTATTTTACTGGGCATACGGCGGTGAGAGCGTTCTCAACGACGCGTTGAACCAATCGGGTATGGTGTAATCGGCAACACTACGGATTTTGATTCCGTCATTCTAGGTTCGAGTCCTAGTACCCGAGCTTTTAGCTCTCTTTGCCGCACTCTGCGGTCATCCAGATGCGAACCTGACGCGTCTAGGTCTACTCCGCAACAAACGTGGGATGATCGGCCCAGATTCCGCCGGTTCTCGGATTGTATAGCCAACCGCCACTGCCGGATGGGCTGAGGTCGCGGCCACTGGGCGGGTCTGATTGAATGCGCTTCACATAGTTGCGATCGTCAGATTTGCTGAGCGGATTGTCGGGAACACCATCGGTTTCCAACGCCAACGTTACGTCTTCCGGCGGCTTGCCCTCGCGACTTTGATACGCCTCAATTCGCTTCCGAAGCTTTTGGAGGTTGAAACGTAGTTTGGAGACTTGGCCGGCTCTCTTCACCTTCAACAGGTGTGGTGTGATGACTCCGCAAAGCACGCCCACCATTGCGAAGATACCAATCAGTTCAGCAACGTTCAGTCCCTTTCGGAGTAATCGCTTCATCCGATGCCTCGCTCAGGGTCGAGCCGAATCTGCTGGTGGGGAGTTGAGAATGGAAGTGCCTTCTAGTTCCTAGGTTGTGCCCGATGGGAGTCAAGCGAACCGTTTGCGGCTGAGGGTGGCGCCCGTCGCGGAACAAGGACCAAGCTCTGGCGCTTATACCGATCTAGCTGCCTGTGACGTTGCAGACCCAGGGCGCACTACGCAACTGAGCCATCGCCGTAGGGCCGAACAACTGGTTCCGCACGAATCTGTGCCTCAAAGCAGCTGGTCTACTTGTGAGGATCAAGCCGCAGACTCTGCATGCACTATGCAGCTTGCGTAAATCGGTGAGCCAACGCACGTGTTTGATTTTATCTGTCCCCCCCAGCTAGACGATGTCAGCGAAGTAGTCCGACTGGGCGAAGTGGGGGAAAGGGGAAGCTTCTTCCGCATCTCGCCTATCAGACCAGAAGACTCTCGGTTTATTTGTACTTTCAGGAGTTATGGAGATGAAAGCAAGACTGGCGATTCCAGCAATTGCCGCCCTTCTTGCCGTTGTGGTGGGTCAGCTTGCCCAGGCAGCCTGTTGCGGGGCGGTGAGTTATGGCTGTTGCGACGATGCGGGCGCGGCCGTTTCGAGCGGGTGTGCTCCGGGCGGATGTCTGGGTGGCGGTGCTCTGATGGGCAACGCGATTGCAGACGGTTCAGCGATTGGCGCGGGTTCTGTGGGGGGATCCGTGGTCGGTAATTCCGGCGGCAACGCGATGGGCGGAGGAACAACGACGGTGATGCGAACAGTTCGCGAAACCGTTATGGAACCTCAGCAGTTCACTGCTTACCGCACTGTGCGGGAAACAGTTTACGACACGAAGACGGTCAACGTGACGAACTACGTGCGAGAGACACATTACAAGACTGTGAACTACACAGTTCGTAAGCCTGTCTACCAAACGCACCAGCGCACGATCAACTACACCGTCAACGTACCTCACTACGAGACCAAGACTCGAACAGTGAATTACACGGTAAACGTGCCTCACTACGAGACGAAGACTCGTTGCTACACAGTGAACGTTCCTCACTATGAGACGAAGCAGCGTACGGTGAACTACACCGTAATGAAGCCTGTTTACACGACTCATACGAAGGTTGTTCCTTACACGGTTCGACGACCGGTTTACGAAACCAAGCAGCGCACGATCAACTACACTGTGAACGTGCCAACCTACGAGACACGCACTCGTACGGTTAACTACACGGTTAACAAGCCTGTCACCGAAACCAAGTATCGAACCGTTCGTAGCTACGTTCGTGAGGCAGTTCCTTACACCAAGACGGTAAACGTCAAAGGTGGACACTGGACGACCAAGACGTACACCGTTCCTGGTCGATCCTACAGCCGAACAGTTCAAGGCCAAGGTACGTGGACGTATGATCCGGCAACTTGCCGAAACGTCTACCAGCCAGGTTGCCCTCAGACTGTTTGCTGCCAAGCACCAGCGAAGACGTGCTGCAAGAAAGTCTGGGTTCCAACTTGCGAACAGAAGACGATCAACTGCACACGCTACGTTTGCAAGCCTGTCTGCAAGACGGTTCCTTACACTGTCTGCCGTATGGTTCCAGAATGCCGCACCAAGGTATGCACCTACCGCGTTTGCCATATGCGACGTGAGTGCCGTACCAAAGTTTGCAACTACCGTGTTTGCCGCTACGTTTGCGAGCAACGCACGAAGACTTGCAACTACCGTACGTGCAAGATGGTTCCTGAGTGCCGCACGAAGGTATGCAACTACCGCGTCTGCCGCATGGTTCCAACGCAGAAGACATGCACCTACCGTGTATGCCACATGCACAAGGAATGCCGCACGAAGACATGCACCTACCGTGTATGCCACATGCGTAAAGAATGCCGCACGAAGGTATGCAACTACCGCACTTGCAGCTACACCTGCGAGCAGCGTTGCAAGCAAGTTCCTTACACCGTTTGCAAGCCTGTATGCTCTACCAAGACCATCCAGGTGCCTCGAACGGTCTGCCGTAAGGTTCCTTACACCGTTACGCGATGCGTACCAAAGGTGATTTGCAAGCAAGTTCCAGTCACCGTTTGCTGCCCAATGCCAGCCTGCAACGCAGGATGTGCACCAAGCTGCGGTGCTGGTGGATGTGCTCCAAGCTGTGGAGCTCCTGCTGCACCTAGTTGCGGATGTGCTGCCGAGCCAAGCTGCGGCTGCCAGTAATCGAGAGACCACGCCCGTCGCGATGTAGTTGACTTCACAGTTGGCCTCACGACGCGGAACAACAACACTGGTCTGACAAAAGAGCGGCCCGGTCATTGACCGGGCCGTTTTTTATTTAGGTATCTCTCACTGCACCGATTCTCCACGGTGCACATACTAGCTCGCGTCTTGCCCAACAAACTTGTGCTTTGTTAGGTCCGAGAATGGGGTAGTGGACTTCGCCAGAAGTCCCGGATGCCGAAGAATTCTGGCGAATCCTGACGCAGCACTAGCTTGCGATCCAGTCGCCCATTGCCTCCAGTAAGAAGTCTAAGTCATCTGAGTCTACGTCGATCGAAGGCTGTTGTCCTTCGCCCGCGGTGGCTCGAGCCATCTCGAAGCTCTCCATGATGACCTCTCTTGTCGGACCACGCAGTGCAAACTCGTTGGCATTCGCGAACAAGGTATCAACCGATCGAGCAGCGACCAGTTCCGCGGCGTCGTCACCGCCACGGCCGAACAAAGCAATCCGCTCGAAACCCTTCGAGTACTGCGTGGACAAGTCCGTCAGCAGCACCTGATGCGTTGGAAGCACATAGAGAGAGTCCGCGTCCATACTTCCAAAGACGGACGCGACGTCGTCACCGCCTCGACCGAACGCATCGACGCGGTCAAAGGCGACCACACGGATGGTTGCGTTCGGAGTCGTCAGTGTGGTTTCTTCCGGAAAACTCTCCAGACGATCTGCTTCTTGCGAACCGAAGACCTTGGCATAGTCGTTCCCGTCAAAGCCAAAGACCTGGGTATTGGCGAAGTCGAACGTTTTCACCGTATAGCTTTCAGATGTCAGCTCGCCGTTGCGGTCCACGACGTCCAGCATTTCGTCCTGCGATGATCCAACAATCCAAACCGAGTCGCTGCCGCCACCGCCGCTGATTCGGAAGTGTTTTACCTCCGCAGGATCAAAGCTAAACGCGTCGGCGTTGACGGAAAGTTGATACTGCGATCCGCTCAGATCCAACACCACTTCTTCGTCCTGCCCGCTTCCAACGACGACCACGACTTCACCCTGGTGCTCGATGCGTGCGCCGGTGGAGGACATGGTGTTCAGATCAGGTTCGTCGGCCAATCCTAGAGCTTGCAGTCCGTCTTCTTCCTCGTTTGGATTTGGCTCCGTTGGAATGGAAATGTCCGTTTCGTTACCTTCATTCTCTGGCGGAGTAACATCCGCCGGCTCGTCCGCTGGAGGCAAGATTTCCGAATCGGGCTCATCGACTGGCATTTCAGTTTCGTCCGGCGGGTCCATCGTGTCCGCTGGCAGATTTGCCGTTGGTTCTTCCGGAGTTAGGTCGACCATTGGAGGCGGAGTATCCGTGGGATCGCCATCCGGCGCCGGTTCTGTAGCCGGCGGATCGGTTGGCATTTCCTCCACCGGCATTTCGTCAACTGGCATTTCGACAGGGGGGATCTCCTCGCCCGGTGGTACGTCTTCGGGGGCAGTCACTGGAGGATCCTGAGCTGCATCTGTCGGAGGAGTATCGGAAGGGGCCTCTGCGATTGGCTGCTCGCCATCGGTTGGAAGCGTTTCCGGCGGAATAGCGGGAGACTCCGTTGGCGGCTCCACCGGTACTCCGATGTCACCGGGCTCCTCATCTGCGGGAGGCGTCGGCGTCGGTTCAACTTCCATCGCGGGAAGAACAGCGATCTGGACATCGCCCTCGTCGTCTTCTCCGAACGACATGTTCATGTCGCGATTGGCAGGGCTGGAGTCAAAATCGGTCTGATCCTGCGAGAAGATCTGTGCCTCCAACTGATAGCCGCCCATCATCGTCGCATCGGCTTGGAGCTCCATTGTCAGTGTCTCGCCAGGCTCGAGCCGGTTGATTGACCAGATGCCATCCATCAGTTCGGTGTCGTCCGGCAGCACACTTCCTACAATCTCGAAGCCGTCGGGCAGCATCAATTCGACGCCGACGCCAGTCGCGGCCATATTCGCGGTGGCGGAATTATTGCGAATGGCGACGGTCCAGTTGATGAGGTCGCCCTCGTGCACCATGAATTGATCAACATTGGTTTGCAGTTCCAAATCGACCATGCCATCGATAAACAAAGTCGACTGAGCCGCGTCATCTTCCGCGAAGTCGAGGTTGCCGGGCGTGGAGTCGACATCCTGTTCGTTGGCCATCTCTACAAACGCCGTATTTACGAGCTGGACTCCACCTGCGTAGCGATCGTCTAGTTCGGTGACCAACACCAGATGCGCGGTGTCGCCCGGTTCGAGAGCCTGTCCAAGTGCCCAGTCATTTCCGTTTAGATGGCTGTGATGCGACGCCACAACATCGTGCAGGATCAATCCATCGGGCATAAAGTCAGTCACGGTGACGCCGGTCGCTGCCGCACTCGCTTGCTCGGCATTGTTGTGTAAAGCCAGCGTCCAGATGACGGTTTCGCCTGGCTTGGCATTGTCCGTACTGACGTGCGAAGTTAGCTCTAGGTCGATCACGTTGCCGACTGTGGTTAGCCAGTCGAAGTCGGAGTCGTCCTCTTCCACGGCTGTATCGGACAGTCCCATGTTGGGAGCGTTCGATGGCATGCTATCGACATCCTGCTGGTCGGCTCCGATGACTTGCGATCCCAACCATAAGGGCTCTTCGGCGGCACGGACAAGTCGGGCCTCTAGATCGAGGTTGGCAAGGCTGCCGGGTGCCATTGCTGGAAGAGTCCAGATTCCGTTGTCGAACTGTCCCACCCCGTCGACGTGAATCACATCTAGTTCTGGCGGAATAGTTACCGCTACGGTGACGCCTGTCGCCACGCTGTTGGCGGAGGTTGCATTGTTGGCCAACTCGACATTTAGGCGGACCATTTCGCCGGCAATCAGTTGCTCCGTTTCCAAATGCTGGGTCAGTTCCAAATCGATCGTCGATTGTACAACGACCACGGCCGGTTCTGCGAAAACAGGACGCAGTCTCGGGTCGTTCATTTCGACGGGGCGAATCGCCGGTGCACTTGTGATGTGAGTTCCTCCGGCCAGCGTCGCGTCGACCGCCGTTACAATCGTGAGCGTTTCTTGTTCACCGGGCCCCAGCGGACTAGCTGTTCGCCAAGTTCCCTCGGTCACAAAACCGGACGACGCTGTCGTCATGACTGGAATGACGCCCGGAGGCAAGAAGCCGTCGACGTGGAACTGATCGGCCCAAAGATTTGAATCCGAATCGTTCTTGATAACCACGGTCCAAGTGATGTCTTCGCCGCCGGTGACCATATCGCGATCGGCGAATACCGAGGCATCGAGCAGCAATACGGGTTCGACATACACGTCCGACATCGCATCGTCATCTTCCATGGAGCCCATGAATGCGTTGGCAGGAGAGGAGTCAGCGTCCATTTGATCGGCCGACATCACTTCCGTTTTTACACCAAGTGACGTATCGCCGTTCGGGCTGCTGTGGAGATCGATGCGATAAGTGCGCGACACTGATTCGCCTGGAAGCAGTGCGTGGTCCAAGTTCCACTCGACTGCAAACTGATCAAGTCCCGATTCAACGTCGATGATGCGAGCCACGTCCAATTCGGGCGGCAGCATTGCAGAAACGGTAACGCCAGTAGCAGAAGTGTTCGCATGATTGGGATTGTTGAAGAGCATCAATTCCAATTGCAAGAAATGCCCGTTCGCATCGCGGAGCAAATCAGCTTCCTGAGACAGCTCCAGGTCAATGACTGGCCGGACCGAAACCACGGAATACGCCTGATCGTCCTCATGGTAGTCGTCCATTTGAGCTTCGACCGAATCCGGCATGGTTGGGGCCAGCATGTCGTCCGTCATACTCGGATCTTCCATAGCAGGATCCGGTACGTTGGGCTCAAGGAAGTCGGTGTCTGGCATACCGGGTTCGAGCATGCCTGGTTCGAGCATGCCAGAGTCGGGCATCGTGCCATCTGGCATTGGCGAGATCGCGATTGGGTCTTCCATCGGATCTGAATGCATTGGGTCCGGAAGTACGGGGGATAGACGACTCAAATCGGGTACGCCGGGCATCGAGTCGACGTCTGGCTGATCCGCATGCAGGACGTGAGCCGCACCGATCAGGCCGACATGAACGGGCAGCTGATCTGGTGCACGCGTGAACAAGTCGACGGAGACAAATTGGCCTGGTTCAAGTCGAGGGACTGTCCAAATTCCGTCCGAGTAATTTCCGGCACCAAGCACCTCTTCCACAACGAATCCGCTTGGCAAAATGCTCTCCACCAGCACATTGGTGGCGGTGGCATTGGTCCATTCGTTGTTGTTGTACAAGCTGATCGACCAACGCACCGGTTCGCCTGGTGAGACAAAATGACGGTCGACACTGTGGGTCAATTCCAAGTCGATCTCAGAGCCTTCCACGATCAACTCCGCTGGGGCGTCACTTGACGGAATGAGTTCTCGTGTCGTTTCGTCGACAAAGATCGGTTCACTTCGAATGACGGTCCCGACGGGAGCGTCATGGTTCACTGTCGTGACGATCGTGATGGATGCCGACTCTCCAGGAGCAAGCGGCTCGATCAGGCTCCAGCCACCATCAATGATCTGTCCCTTCTCTGACACAGTGATCAGCGTTGAAGTCGTGTGCTCGGGAACCAAGTTTTGAATTCGAATTCCCTCCGCAGCGTGGGTGGCATCCGGGTCCGTTTTGACGAGCACGGTCCACGTTACACTGTCACCTGCTTTTGCCGTCATCGTATTGACGGAAGTGAACAGTTCGACGGGAACATGAGCGTCGACCTCAACCAACGTATCGACGAACAGTTCGGCAGACGCTTCATCGTCCTCGCTTTGGTCACCGTCATCGTTCGCAGGCATCGAGTCGATGTCGACCTCATTTGCATGAAGCACTTCGGCGTGAGCCATAAGGTGAGCATCGGTCATGCTGAAGTCTTGCAATTCAAGCTCGCCATTCGGGCTAATCTTGACGTTGCTGCCTTCCAATCGAAGTTCGCCCTGGTCGGTGATGTCGAACGAAGCCTGACGACTACGCATCTGCGTCGAGCTTTCGAAAGCGATCTCGCCTTCGAAACCAGCTGAAAACTGACCCGCGTGAAACTCGACGGCTCCCGACGGATTGCGAGCAACGACGACTCCTGGAGCGGCAGACAAAGCTCGTGCGGATTGTGAGTTGAATAGGAAATCACGCAGCGTTGGCTGCGAGGCTGAAATCTCCAGGCGAGCTAGATCGGGACTAGCTGCGTCCTCGACGATGCGAGCTTGAAATGAAGAGTTGGATGAGTTGAGTTGCGCCGCGATGTCGCGGTAGGTGGATTCAGGACCTACGCGTACGAACGCGATATCGCTGTCATCAATGAAGCGAAGCGTACCGTCGTCTTCTCCGAAGGGCACATCTGGATTTGCCGGCGGCGAAACGTACGTTTGCCCAACCGCCAACGCATCGATCGAGCCGTGCAGATGTAAGCCGTCGATATGCACAGTGGGCACTAATTGCTGGCCGGCAAAGCCGCTGTCGGACGACTGATTGGCCACGTCGCTGATGACTACCAATCGCCACATGCCATCGATCATGACCAACTTGGTTTGTGCGTTGGGCACGACGGCGTCGAGCTTTTGCGCGATCGTTTCGTAAGAGTCACCAGCATCGACGTCGATGATGGCTTGTCCCAACGGATTCACTACTTCGATGCGGCCAACGCCGGCGGATACCGAAGGATCCGTGATCGGCTCGGATACCCAAGCCAATGCGAATTCTGCCTTTGCCGCTTCGAATGGCAGGTTGAAAGTGCCGTCGACTTCCAAGGTCGCGTTTGCGCCCAGCATTCGAATCATGGAAGGTTCGACGCGAGCAATTTCCGTGATCACTTGAAGTGATTCGGTTTGCCCCGGTGCCAGCGGCATGTCCAATCGCCAGATACCGGCAACGTAGTCTCCGGCAGTGCTACTTGTGCTTAGCACGTCCAAGCCGGGTGGCAATAGGTTCAAGACTTCGACGCCAGTTGCATCCAGGGTCGCTTGCTCGGCGGAGTTTTCGAGCGTCACCGTCCATGCAATCGAGTCGCCGACCGCCGCCGAAGAAGAGCTTACGGATTGCGTCAATTGCAGATCAATGAACTGCATTCCCGGTTCGACAATGGGCTCGGTATCCAGCGGCGGAGGGTCCAGCAGGGGAGGGTCCATCGGCGGATCTTCCGGCATATCGAACGTGGGAGAATCGAGTACCGGTGGCGCAATGTCAGGGAGTCCCATATCCGGATCTGGCTCCACTGGCGTTTCGAACGTCGGTTCCTCAATCGTTGGCAGATCGAGCATTGGCGGCTCGAATGTTGGGGAATCTAGTATCGGCTCTTCGATCACTGGCGATTCGAACGTTGGAGGCTCAATAGCTGGTGGCTCGAACGTGGGATCCTCCAAAGGAGGCTCCATGTACATGTCGACGAAGATCTCGGAAGCCACTTCGTCGTCTTCGCTTTGGTCTCCATCGTCGTTGTTCGGCAACGAGTCTGGATCTGGTTCCGTTACCGCGACAACCTCAGAAACGATGCGCAGCGATGTTGCGCTTTGCATGGTGTCACGTACGATCAGGTCGCCCATCTCGTTCAGCTCAATGTCGCCGTCAAGCATTGAGAGTCTTCCCATGCCGTCGACTTCGACATCCGCAGCGTGGCTGTGGAATGACAGGTTACTTTGAAACGCGATCCCTCCATTCGAGTTGGCGGAAAACTGGCCACCGTGAAACTCCAGAGCTCCCGCAGGATTGCGCGCGAGGACGACTCCGGCCAACGTGAACCCTGGGCGATCCAGAATCGCAGAAACTTGCTGGTTGCTAGTTGCGATGACGAGGCGACTGCCGCCGACGGGATCGGGCATTAAGTCTGCATGCAGCGAGTTCTCCGCAGCGTTCACCTGCTCGGCAATGTCGATCAATCGAGTGCTCGGGCCAACGACCACTGTGGCGGGCATCCGCCCGTCGTGAAAAGTGACGCTTCCTTCAGGTATGCCCAATGGCATCGCTTCGTCACCGGGCGTCGACGCCCATTGCTGCTCGACAGCAACCAGCTGGGTTCTTCCGGTTAACGAAACTCCTGGACTCTCTTGAACGGAGATCGATGACGGTAGACGGATGGCTCCAAACTCATCGAACGCCATCCCGTTGCTTGACGCAATGACAAGATGCTGGGCGCCCATGGAATCGATAACGCTGGCGGCAAGCGATGGCGATGTGTCGTCGATGCGCTGTGCCAAGCTTTGTAATGAGTCGGCGGCAAAGACTGGAACGGAAACCGCGCCATTGGGGCCGGTGATCGAAATCACACCACTGTCACCGCCGATCCCAAACGAACCATCTTCGTTCATGTCGTCGGCAACGATCGGATCCGAAACCCAAATTGGCGCGAATGCGACCTTGGAGGTGTCGAAGTGAAGGTCAAAGCCTGAGGTTGCCTCCATGGACGCATTGGCTCCTAGCAGCGACACGCCATGCATTGCGTCGACATCAACTTCAGCCGTTACGAATAATTGCTCGGAACTACCTGCAGGCAGCGGAGCATTCAGTGTCCACAGTCCGTCCTCGAACGTGCTTTGGCCCGTGGGGACGACGCTCAGAGGCATCAGGCCAGCGGGCAATTGCGTGGCGATTTGGACATCGCTTGCGGCTGTGACCCCATCGGGTGCTCGGTTCGCAATTTCTAGTTCGAAACTGACGATGTCGCCGTCGATGGCAAAGTCGCGGTCGGCTGATTGCGACAGTTCCAGGTCAACGACGCAGTCGAGACATTCGGTCGACTGAATCTGTACGGTCGACGGTGCTGCGCGTCGTGACGACAACAGGATCTCTTGAACTGCAAGGAACGTCGAACTCGCATCAAGCATCAAACGTGGATCGAGATGTTCTAACCTCAGTGCACGGTTCGTGTTTTCTTTTCGGTTTCGATTTTGATTTCGGACTGCCTGGTTACGAAGATGGCTTCGCTTCATTATTCCCTCGGCTAATGTGTGAGTAAGGACACAACACGTCGCGGGTCAAAGACGATGCAGACACTTGATTGAATTCGTGAGTGTCACGGAAGAGCTGATGGGAATGTCGGAGGCGAACCGCGGGCTTTCCCGCTGTCAGCTTCGGCAAAGACCAAAGACATTCACCGCGCAAGAGAATGCGCATTCCGAGACTGGCGATTGATTGCGTGCGGAATCGCGGTTGAGACGAGTTCCGGCGTGGCCGAGCAGATGCCCGGCTCGCTAACGCCAGCGTAGATCAGACTAGAAACGCGACGTCAAATCACGTGCGTCCGTCGGGCTTAGAAAAGGCAGTGTATGTTGGCTGAAGTTACTTCCAGCCCACGGACAACCAACCGTCATCGGCTGAGAGGTCGTGTAGGCGAATTGTACCGAGGTCAGCGAATTGGCCCGGCAACGTGAAGCCCTCGCCTTGAATCTCTGTCTTGAAGACTTCCTCGAACTTCTTTTCCATCAGCGTCTTGAAGACGCGTTCTTTCACTCCTAGGCGTTCTCGGCCAGCGAAGGTGACTTCGACGTCGCCTTGTCGTTTCAGGTGTACGCCGGTCGAGTTTACGGTCATTGAGTAATTCGCGGCGATCTCCATGTACTTGGCAGTTCCGCGTCGGCCGAACTCCAACGTGCGATCACCACTAGTCAGTCGGCGTGCACGAATCCCAATGCGAAGCTGTTCGTCATCGAATTCGACGGTGACGGGCTGATTCCATGCAAAGGACAATGACCATGGAGTCTTTTCGTCCGTGATCTTCAGCTCGTCGGGAACCGACCCCGTGGCTTCTTTGGTGAGTTCAGCGATGCGTTCATCCGTCAATGTTAGGCCGGCAATCGCTTTTTCTGCCGTGTTGTTGAAGGCCGACTCGTGCACCTGCGCGACGACATCGTCCTGAGGACAGAAGTTCGGCGGCCTCGTGGTTGCGGTGTACTGGGCATCGTTGGCCTGATGTCCCAACACGATCAGGCAAGAGTCCAGTGTCAGTGTCTTCAACTGTTCAGGTAGCAGGCCGCGGCGGTTGATGGGGCCGTCCAACTGGCGTCGCATCGCTGCGCGTGCTCGATCCAGCAGTTCACCCGACTGTTCGTCAATGCTCTGTTCCAAACGACGCGCGGTTCTTCCGGATGCGATCGCTTCCGCTTGGGACTTCTGCTCTGCCGCACGCTTGCGGGCAATCTTTTCGACCAATCGCCGACCCATTTTTCGGTCGGGAATGATGCTGTGAATCGTAGTCTTCGTCCAAGCTAGTGCTTTCGTCCTGGCCGCCGCAATCCGTTCGGGAAAGATGAACAACGGCTTGCGAGCCGACAGCTTCGCCTGCGAGGTGCTGTGGATGGTGACCGGTTTTTGACGACCAACTGAACGAGTGTTTGCCGTGCCGTTAAACACGATGTCGATCTGCGCCACGTCTGGGTTTTGAACCAAGTCAGCGCTGATCTTTCCTGTCGTGATGGCAGTTCCGCGAACGTGTGTGCCCAGGATGCACTCGTTAACGGGCATGGGTTCGTTGACATCTTGCGAGAAGCGACGTTGCAAGAAGCCTTCCGAAATGCGGACTTTCAGGTTTGGCAGATTGTGAACGACGCGAACCTTCGATGCCAGTTCGGGCACTTCGCCAATTTGTTGCATCCAGTCCAAAAGCGAAGCGACATCGCCGGCTCGGCGAGTATTTGGTTCGGCGTTGTAACGATCCAGTGTATTCGCGAGTTCTTTCAACTGGGCTTCCAGAGAAGCCTTGGAGTTTTGCGAGCCAAGGTAGATGTATTTTCGCAATGCATTACGCACACGAACGAATTCGGGGAATTCCAGTCCTGGATGACCATCGAAGAACTTTCCGCCGACACCTTGCAGAGACTTCCAGTCCGGTGCGTCGGAGGCCAGTGATTCGTCCAGGTCGTCCCATTTCAGGAAACTCTTCCATCCCTCTTGTGTGGCATTGTCGGCAGTGCTGAGGATCGACTCTAGATTGTCGGTCGCTTCGACTAGGTCGCGTCGAGCTTCTTCCACCAATTCGTCACCGCTAGGCTCGGCATTCCGTGCGTTTTCGCGGACTTCTTCTGCCCAGCGAACGACCAACGCAACTCTGCATTCGTTGGCCCAGTTACTGATGGCCTTTTGAGTCGCAACGAATCGGGGGCTCTCCAAGCCGGGCGTATCACTCTTGTATCGCGCAAGAATCTTCGCGACTTTTCTGCGGTCGACGTCGGATGGTGACTTAGCCAATTCCTCACGCAGATCGCTCGTGTGCAGGAATTTGTTCCAGCCGTCCCCTTGGGAAGAGCTAGAAAGCCAAGCGTCCTGTCGATCCAGAATTTGACGCAGATTAGCGGCATGGGGTGATTCGGCTGCTTCTGTGTAATGACCGCAAACTACGACCAGGGCAATGACCCTAAGAATCCAGCGAAGGTCGAGACTGCAGTCCAGAAGAAAAGACTGACCCATGTATGTGACTCCCACGCGAGGTTCGAACCTCGCTGTTGCAACTCAATCAAAGAACGGCCCACCTTGGCGGCGAGAAGCGACAGAGATCTTACGCTAAATGCCGTTCAACTCAACCAGCGTTGCGCAGTCTGGTTTATCCCTCAACTCTTCCACATGCGTAGTGTGACGCGGTGGATTCTGCGGGAATCTGGCAAAGCTTTGCGAAAGGTACGCCGCAAAACCGGGGGCTGCAAAATCTGTTCTGCCTCTCGCGGGACCGCAATCGTTGCAAATCGGACAATCCGTACGCTCAACGTGCTCGTTGTATTTTTGCACCGCGGATGATGGAAAAGGGCATCAACGCACCTTACCACGTGTTACTTTTTCACGATTTTATGCCCTTGAAATCCGTAGCTGGGACCTGGATTCCTAATCGATCACGTGGGTTTTCACATCAAACACTACCGAACCGCGGCAATGCTGAGCTTCACTTTGGTGATGCTGATGTCTGGCTGCGCTCGTTTTCGATTGCCTGCGATCGATCCGTCCGGACGTGGTGTGTTCCTGCCGAACCCGAACTATACGACGCTTGCCGGAGACGGTCCGCTGGGACGCTTACTGCATCCCGGCCGAACCGCAGCAACCAACTCGGGGCAACCCCGACCGTTTTTAGGTGGTCACAGTGGTCAACTGGCTCAGTTGTTCGGTGGTAACTGCCTGCTACGAAACCGCGGCCAATTGGGTAATCAGATGGGCGGTTGCTTGGGTGGCTGTCTCAATAATGTGGGTGGCTGTCTCAATAACGGTTGCCAGTTGCTCCGCGGCGTCGGTAACGGTGTCTCTCTCATTAT
>CAYQMZ010000060.1:0-2459 GCA_964418725.1 uncultured Pirellulaceae bacterium | reverse complement strand
GTAATGGGGTTTGGGCGTGGCCTTCACGACTCGCTTCACTCCGGCCAACGCGGCTTTCAGCCAAATGCGTTTGGAGCTCAGTCGGGTTTTGCATCACCCAACAATTCCATATTCGGTCCATCGAACGTTCCTCCACCTTGCGGAGCAAACGGACGCGCGCCGACGGGTTCGCCTTGTTATCCAACCGGTTCACCGACGGCGTCCTCCTTAGCAGCAACCCTGCCCGGCGCGGCAGGACGTGTGGGCAGCGGAATTCGCCCCACTCGTAGTACCGCGAGCGGGTGCGGTGCGACGCCCGCTGACCGACAATTGACCTCTGCGCCACTCAGTGAACGGGTCTCAGGCGAGCAACGTGCGCTCGGGCTGAATCGTTCTACCGCAAATCGGTTGGGACCAGGTGTCGTAATTGCACAGCCACGCGTTCGAGCTCGAGTGGGTGAAGAGGTTGTGTTGCTTGGCGGGATTCTGTCGCCAACGGGTATCGCTCAGCCCAATCAATTGGTGCAGTGGAGCCTCTCGAATGATAGTGCGGGTTCGTTTGTCGATGCTGCGATTCCGCAAATGCAACGCTCGAAGCTGTTGCGGATTTTCCACCAAGGTTCACCTCGCGTCAGCCCTGCTTGTGGAAGCTGCGTGCAGTCGGTGACCGCGTCGCAATGTATGCACTTGAACCGAAACACTTTTGACCCGCGAGACGACATCTATCTCTCTCGCGGACAAAGCTGGGTCAGCCTTACCTCCGGATCGCCGGGCATCAGTTACGTAACGCTCTCGGCACCGCAGGCTTGCGGCAAACGCTTTACCCACGCGCAGGTGGAATGGGTTGGCGACGACGACGCGTACTTGGAACCGTTAAATTCCGATGGTCCCCCAAGCTATTCCGATGACGGATTCCGCCCTGTACCTCGGAACGACCAGGATGTGCCTACGCCGTCAAATGATGTGCCGATCACGCGAACTCCGACGGATACCCCGGTCCAAATTGAGCCAGAGCCTGAGCCAGATATCGGCACGTCACCGGCTCCCATTCCTCGCGACACGAACGCTGCACTTGCCATTCGGGTACGTCCACCGACACAGGCCGTTAATGTCGGCGACCCACTTAATTATGAAGTCGAAATCGAGAACACATCCGCGACGCGAGCCAGAGATGTAATCCTCTTTGCTCCGATTTCACAAGAAATTCAGTATCTAAACAGCGACCGTGACAGTATTGCTGAGCGGGTGGCGAACGGTATCCGTTGGCGTCTTGGGCAACTCGATCCAGAGCAACGCGTAGTTGTGAACCCGCGTTTTCAAGCGAGGAGTGCGCTCGATCACAGGCAGGAGTTTGTTGCAGACGCAGAGAATGCACCGCCTGTGAATGACGTTCAGTTGACGCGCATCATCGGGGAAACTTTGCGAATGCGGGTTTCTGACTCCGAACCGTTTGCTCCACAAGAGGGCCAGAGGTTTCAGCACGTTGTTGAGTTGGAAAATCTACTCAACCGACCTCAGAACGTTCAGCTCGAAGTACTAAGCTGGGACGAAGGCATCCAACTTGATGTAGATGGTGCCGATAGGAACGAAGGCATGAAGCTTCGTCCACCGATTCAATTGGGTGGTCGGGACTACGATCGAAAGACACTTCCGTTTAAAGCGCTCACGCCTGGAACGCATTCGTTTTGGGTTCGAGTAACGCCAGATGAAGGAGCCCCGATCGAGCAGGAGCTTCGCGTCAAAGTAAACGAAGCTCCGAAAGCACTGCGAGTGAGAGTCCCGGAGACCCTCGGCGCGGGGCTGCAAGATCGTGTCACAATCCTGTTCGAAAACACAGCGGGTATACCGCTTACCAATACGCAGTTATTTGTGGACTACGATGGCGACATTAAGATCGAAGGACTCTCGGAGAGTGCTGAAGGTACCCCGACGGGTTACAAGGTCAAAAAAGGAGTTATGCCACCAGGTACTAGATTCACCCATGAGATTCGGCTGTCCGGTGCAACGCAGCCTACCGTCGGACGAGGTCGTATCCGAATCCGCGTTACTAGCGAAGAAAGACTTGCAGAAGAAGAAGTTGTCATTCCGATCGACGAGACGCAGTTTCGCAATCGTCCAATCACCAAAGGCGTGCGTTCTTTCCGGCCTGCGAATCACAAGAGCATCGACCAGAACGCTTACGATTCTCGCAATGGGCTGTCACTGCGAATCGATGGGCATCGGTCCGTTCGAGTTGCTGAACCCATTTCCTACGAGATAGTAATCAAGAACGATTCGGATCGATCGTTTCGCAATCTTCAGTTCGCCGTTCAGATTGCACGCGGCATGAAGTATCTGGAACTTGGTGCCCCCAGCGCTTTGAGAAGTACTATCTCGAAGGATCGTTCGCTGATCGAGTTCTCGACCATCAAAGAAATGCTGCCAGGCGAGACGTTGTCGTTCAGGATCCGCGCCGCGAAAACCGGAAAACGTGGCGAAGC
>CAYQMZ010000059.1:0-17633 GCA_964418725.1 uncultured Pirellulaceae bacterium | reverse complement strand
ATATTCGTTGACCGTCGTGCGATTGTATCGCAATGGCGATCAATGGAAGGAATCCACGCGGTTTGGTCGCGACGACATTCCCATCGTCCGCCTGGTGTTGGATGAAGCTTACGGCTGGATCTTCATGGAAGGAGGAGAGATCGAGTGAACGACGACAAATTCAATTCTGCCGTCGTATCGACACTCAATCACCGCCGAGCGGCACCAGGCATCGTGGACGATTTGAGTCGGCTAGCCACGGAAGGCTTCCGATTTCAAACCGTACTTGCGGATCCACCCTGGCGATACGCGAATACAGCTTCGCGTGCCGCCGCTGAAAACCACTACCCAACGATGACAATTGAAGCGATATGTGCTGAACCTGTAAGTCAACTCGTTGCGGAAAATTCGCATCTGCACCTCTGGACGACTAACGCGTTTCTCGAATCAGCATTCCGCGTCATGCGTTCATGGGGTTTCGAATACAAGTCGTGTCTTGTCTGGGCGAAGCCCACGATCGGACTCGGCAACTACTGGCGCGTGTCCCACGAATTCCTCATGTTCGGCACGCGTGGCCAATTGAAATTCGGCCGCAACGACGTTCCGAGTTGGCATGTTGCATCCAGAACAAAACACAGCCGCAAGCCATTCCTCTTTCGCGATCTGATCGAACAAGTGAGTCCTGGTCCCTATCTCGAACTCTACGGCCGCGAAGAGCAACCGAACACCGGCTGGACGGTTTACGGCAACCAAGTCGAACGGAGGTTGTTTTGAAAAGAGCGAAAATCATGATCAACAAAGTCAGAGCCGATAGCTTCGACGAGTCGTTTGCAGAAGAAGCGAAGTTCCCGATTACGACCGCCGCCAAATTGACGTTCGACGCTCACTTGGTACGAGCACCGAGTCGTGCAACGTTGGTTCGTTGGATACGCAAAGGCAAATACGGGATCAAACTGCAAGCACGTCGATTTAACGGCAATTACCAAACATCCGTTGAGGCGATAAATCGTTTCATCAACGCAGTCGATGTGGCCGCCGAATCGGCCGACCGGAAGTTCGATCGCAGGAAAAAGCAACTAGATCACGTCTCGGCAGAACTGGACCGGCTTGGGATGTAGGCCTTATGCCGAACTTCCGCAGCGAGGTATCAGGTGGTCCTGAGGTGGCATACCTCGGGGTCAGTGATCTGGAATTATTCCTGACAGTGGCCTGACGAAAACCTGTCTCTGCAAATTCGTCGCTCTACATTGTTGAAAAGCGGCGGGCGCGTTGCCCGCCACTCGCTGTCTCAAATCTTGGCGTCGCCAACCTCTCGGCAGGCTACTATGCTGCGCCATGAACGGTGAACGTTGCCCTCATAAGTTGCATCTCAATTTTCTGTCCATGATTACCCTTGACGTCTTCCTCTTCGTAAGTCGGTTGCGTTATCACGCAATTCCGCGGTCAAGTGACGAGCAACGGACGCGCCGAAAACCACGAGAAGACAACTCTGCAAGAAGCATCAATCGGTGCTTCGACGTTTGGAGGACCGACGTCTACTGGCAATTGACTTACCCAGTGGTGAGCAACTTGTAAACGACCTGGTATCCCTTTGCGAATCTTGTTTTGAGCAAGAATTGTATGGCGGTTCAATTCGGAACGATATTCCATCCGCGTAGAAAGATTCTTGACTAGATCTTTCTGACTGCCTGCTCTTATCTCGGTTGTTTACCGACTTCAGTCCTTTAACAACTGTCCGGTGCCCCAAGCACTACCAGGTCATTTCCCAAATCCTTTTTAGACCGGTGCTTTCGACTCGCAGTCCAGTCTTCTACTACTCCGTTGACTGCGGCTAGTAGATGGCGGTTGACTTCGATCAATTACCTACCTTTGGTTGGAAGCTGTAGTTCCATAATGGTTCCACCGGGTATTTCCACCGGGTATTTCCACCGGCGTTCGTTACGCTCGTCCATTCGTTTTGATGCGCGACTCATTCGATTGAACCGTTGCATATTCCTTGAAAGCCGCGAAGTTCGCTTACCACAAGAGCCTCGACGAATTCGACTTCGCAGCTCAACCTTCACTCAACAAGCCCTTGGTGCTGGAGCTGATGCGTGGCGACTACCTGGATGGTCGCGAGAATATCCTGCTTGTCGGCGCCAGCGGAACCGGGAAGACACATGTCGCCACGGCATTGGGCATGGCCGCATGCAGCCAAGGAAAACGTGTTCGCTTCTTCCGCGTGACGGAATTGATTACGTTGCTAATGGAAGCTCGTGAAGAACATCAGCTCTTGCGATTCCGAAAGCAAATGGCTCGGCAGGACTTGTTGATCTTGGATGAATTGGGTTACGTTCCAGCAAGCAAGGCCGGATCAGAACTGTTGTTTGATATCATCAGCACAGCCTACGAACGACAGAGCTTGATCGTGACTTCCAACCTGCCATTCGAAAACTGGACCGAAGTACTCGGCAGCGAACGGCTCACAGGAGCCACGTTAGATCGGCTCACCCATCGTTGCCATATCCTCGAAACACGCGGCGAAAGCTATCGCCTCAAAGACGCCAAACGTCGCCGCAAAACAAAACCAAAGAACGACAAAGAACAAAACAACCAGGAGAACCAGTAGAGCAGTGGCCCGCTGAGCTATCCAAATGACCACAGGATCAGCAGCCAAACCGGTACCACGGGCGCCACGTCTTTTGCCCGCCGAGCGCCACGCTTTTCAACCGCCGTTTACACCCGCGTCGGTCACGTAGCAAAGCCGAGGCAACCGGTCGCACTGCTTGAGCACGTCAACAATGAGCTCACGGAGTTGCTGCGTCAGTTCCACTTGCAGAGACTCTGGCATTCGCGCGAGATAAACCGTGCCCAGTCGTTTGCCGCTTCGATCGTAGACCGTCATCGTGCGTGCCGAAGCGACTTCCCAGAACCCGCGCGGCTGATTGCAAACAGTTACTCCATCACGTCCCACGGCAAGCGCCGGCTTGCGATTTCCACTCGATTCGTCGGCTTTCTTCAGCAGTTCCAACAACTGAGCGACCTGATACGGATGGCGAAACTGGCCATCTCTTCGGACACTCGCGCGACGATCCGCCGCAATCGTGGTACGCCCAGGCTCACGTTATGCTCGCACCGCAGTCTTTCGATGACGCACGTCTGACGGCTCCGGCTTCGGCCATTTCACGAGCCACCGTATCAGCAAAGTTTGGCGTAGCGTGTTCGACCAGCCCGAGCTTCATCTCCAGAGGAAAGATTGCCGATTCGCTTTCACGTTGTCGGAAGCGATAGGAATACCGCCAAAGCGTGATCGTACCGAAACGCGTGGCGACATTGCGGTTGGGCGACTTTTCGTTTTCGCGTCGATACTGACCGCACTGCCGGTGAATGATCTTGGGGAGGTTGCTGGCTTCGGCTGCTTTAGGCTCGATCTGATTCAGGATGGCTTCGCCGATAGATGATTTGAGTTCCTCAAGCAGCCTTGTCACGTTCCGATTTACTTCCGCGACTGCATCGCAGCCGACCATCAAAATAAATGTGCGTTGAATCACGGGCTTCCTTTCCCTGAGACAGTTGTTAAGCAACTACTGACTCGATCGGAAGCCCGTTCTTCTTTTCTATAACTCTACGCACCCGCAACTCTTGCCCAACGCGATTCTTTCCTCATGCCTCGATCAAGACAAAACTGCACGCTGAGCAGATCGCACCCTGGTTCTTCGTAATCTTTGGTTCGTATTCAACGTTCGAGGCTACATCGCTGTAGCCGAATGGAGGATACCCGTTCGATCTCAATAGCAGCTTTCGCATACGTCGAGCTTACGCACCTGCCTTATACTCTGTTCCGAAGAGCTACTCTGCGAGCGTCGTGAATCAATCGGCGGCGTGAACCTAATCGACGGCGTGAATCTAATCGACGATGCACGTCCACGTCAGGTGTTTCTTCGACTTCCCATTGCGCGATCGCGGAGATGACGTAACACCCCGTTAGTGACCGTTATGTTTGCCGCTTACAGCGAACGAAGCCACCAATATGAGCATCCTTCGTCGCTTTGAGCATGTTCAAAAACGAGACTGCGGGTCAAGTCTATTCGTGTGAGCATTGTTCCGACGACACGTCTATCTGCACGCCGTTTTGTGTTCGACCGCCACCAGTTCTTCCACAACCGGCCTCAGTCGCTTCCACGTGTTTTCCGATTTTGCCACGTAGTATGCGTTGAGCTTGCGACGCGGAACTCTTGCCCCCGTAAGCACGATTGCTGGAACTGCGGCGACATCTGGATCTCGAGCGATCAAATCGCAGACCGTCATTTTGGGCGACGCCAACATCTTCGCGTCAATGCAAATCAAATCCGGCAACTCGTCGCTGAGGACCTTCATTGCCTCAAGCCCGGTGTGTGCCTTTATTGCGTTTAAACCTAGCTGCTCGCAACCCTCGGCAATCAATTCGACGAATTTTGGTTCGAGGTCAGCTATAAGTACGTTCTTCTTGTTATCCACAATGTGCCCGCTGCATTTCAGGTCGTGAGTTGATTCTGAGGATCAACAAACGTGAGTGACGTTATAGTCCGAAATTCTCGTTTGGAACCACGACGTGCTTCTTCAATTCGAAGAACAACTGGTCCAAGATTGGCGGTTTGGATAGGAACGCGTCCGCGCCAAGACCAAGCATTTTCCGCCGAACCGCATCATCCTTGTTGCCGGTCAATACGATTACAGGTATGTCTCGCGTGATTTCGGTTTCCTTCAATCGCTGAAGAACGTAGTCACCCTGGCCGTTCGGCATGTTGTAATCGAGGATGATCGCGTTGGCGCGTTGCGAAAACGCTGTTTGAAAACCGCCGATTCCGTCGAAGGCGTTGAAGACGCCGACGCCCAAAGCCTCCAGCCTGTGCCTTAGCGATTCCAGGAACGCGCAATCGTCGTCAATGCACAATATCCACGGCTTGGGTTCCGGTATCAGGTCGTCGATGACGCGTTCTTGTTCTAAAATCGCAAAGACGGAGTCAAGCAAGGTCTCAGTTGAGTGCGCCGATTCAATTCGACTCATGGCTAGGCCGGTAACTGTGGGTTCAGTAGTCATTGTTCATGGTCCTCCAGTGTATTGTGGGTGAACGCACCGCAGAGTAGTTCTCTATCGTGTCATGATCAGGGGAATTCTTTGCGGCGATGCGCCTTGAGTCGCCATGCTGCAGACGATCGGTTGTTTTCTTATCTGCGTTCGCTACTCGTTTGTCGCAACGTTCACAGCCTCCACCAACCTTCGTCGATCGAATGGCTTGCGAACAAAGAATCGAGCTCCTCCATCTAAAGCCGGCCCTTCATCGACAACACTTGCAGAAAGCATGACGACGGGAATCTCTTTGGTACTAGGGTGCCCTTTGAGTTCCCGCAGCGCTTCAATCCCATCCATTACCGGCATGCGGATGTCCAGTACGATGGCGTCGGGATCATGCCGATGTGCGACCGAAATCCCCTCTGCTCCGTTGCAAGCAATCAGCGTGCTATAGCCTTCAGCTTGTAGGCGAATCGCTGTACCCTCTGCGATTTGTCGGTCGTCGTCAACAATCAAAACGGTCTGCTGCGATGTGTGTGAAATGCGAGTTACGTGACACGCTGGATATGTATTACGTTTGGCGTCCGGTGAACGTGCGGTGGTTCTTCGCAGGCGACGTTGATCGCGAATATTAGGGGACTCAGACATAGACTTCTTCGCCTTCACGTAGGTGTGTACTGATACGGCCGATGATCTCTTCGGCATTGCACGAAAGATCTGACCATGCCGCGTCAATGTTAAATGTAACATTTGCCATTGCGCCTTTGGGACGATTACGATTCGCCGCATCTAACTCTTGATTGGCCCGACTTATGAACTGAATGGCCTCTGACTCTGGTTCTGGAAGCAGCAAAATCCATTTCCCCCTGACGCCCTGAAAACTGAGCTCATTTCCACGAACAAGATGATTCAAAAAAGCAAGCACCTCAGCTGCCTGATCCACCGGAGCCCCTGGATCGATCGTGCCCGTAACCAGAGACATGAATTCTCCGCCCGCCCGTTTCCTCTTAGCCAAGAAACGTTCCGTAACTTCAATTGGATCGTCTACGGGGACAACAAACGAAAACGTGCTGCCAACCCCCACTTCGCTTTGCGCCCGCATCTCCCCCAAGTTCAGCGACACCAGTTCGCGGGCGATGTTGAGGCCCAATCCGAATCCTTTCGGGCTGGACCTAATATCGATGTCGACTTGCTTGAATCTGTCGAAAATTAGTCGGAGGCAGTCGGGGGCAATTCCTGGTCCGTTATCGGTTACGCCGACGACCACTTCACTTTCTTCGGCAAGAGCCCATACCCGGATCCGCCCACCTGGTCTCGTAAACTTCATGGCGTTGACGACCAGATTGACGATGACTCTTTCTGTTTTTTCACTGTCGCAATACACCAGAGGTAGTTCATCAGAAATTTGCACCTCTAGTTCTAGATTCCGGACGGCTGCTTTGCGTGAAAGTGCCGGGAGGACCCGGCTTACGACCTGCTCGATGTCATGAGACTCGCGACGCACGTGCAGCATACCTGCCTCCAACTTGCTCACGTCAAGCATATCGTCGACCATCGTATTCAGGTCGTCTGCTCGGTCATCCGCGATGCGCAGGAACCTGGCCTGCTCTTCCGTGACATCTCCCATCACTCCGTCTCGCACCAACGAAACGTACTCTTTGATAACCGTCAACGGAGTCCGGAACTCGTGGGATACGTTGTCAACGAATGAGTGAGCCGTGTCGTAGAGGTTCTTAAGGCGTCTGTTCTTACTCTTCAGCACGTCTTCGTTTTCACGTACGCGAGAAAGTAGCTTGCGGTTTTCCAGAATTATTGACTGACGATGAATCGCGTACCGAATCGCTCGAGATAGCGTTCGAGCGTTTATTTCATTTTTAAGTAGATAGTCTTGCGCGCCGCGATCCAGCGTTTGGGTTGCGACCAGTTCATCATCAAGTCCCGACAAAACGATCACGGGAATGCTGTCGTAGCGATTTCGAAATCGCTCGAGTGTTTCCACGCCATTCGATCCTGGTAAACCAAGGTCCAATAAGACGATGTCAAAGTCTCCCAAATCCAGCGCATCGAAAGCATGGGACATGCAATTGGCGTGCTGATGCACGTAAGTTGGCGAACCCGCTCTTCGTAAAGCTATTACGGCCAAGTCTGCATCTTCTACGTCATCATCAATGATCAAGACTCGGATCGTTTCTTTGACCATCAATGTGCCTCACTGCAATTGCACTCTTGCAAATCGGATTGGACACCATCGTCCGCGACATTTAGCTCCACGTACGACTTCATCTCCGAAATAAGTTGGGCTGATTCGCAGGGCTTGGTCAAATAGGTTGTGACCCCCAAACTTCTCATTCGCTTTTTGAGCTCGGGATCGCGGGCTCCAGAAAGGACGATGACGGGGATATCGAGCGTCTCTGCGTTGCGTTTTAGACACTCAACGATGTAGTCACCTTGACCCTGGGGCATATTGATATCAGTAATGACCAAGTCGGGCTTCTCAGTCATTGCCATCCAAAACCCTTGCATCCCGTGGTAGGCCCGCAGCACTGAAACCCGATAGGGTTGAAGACGCAATTCGATGGTACGCGAAATTTCGGGATCGTCATCAATGCAAAGGACCTTGATGGGGTTTGCGTTGTCACTTTCTTGGCGATTCATCTTGGGTCATCTCTCTCGTTGTTGTAGGACAAAAGACTGCGAATTGTGTTTTACGATTTACCGCGGGCCAATCTTCAATCAACCATACGATTGAAAAGTGCGGAAACGCTCACAGGCGGGGGCGGGTTGACATATCCCTTACCTGCCTGGTTCGGCGGAGGAATGGAATGCCGATCGTTTGAGAATGAGGACGCACATCGCGTTCAGCGGGAAAACCCACTGCCAGAGTTTGTGGGGTATTGCGTTCAGAATTCTCCATTTGCCTGATCGAAAGCCGATACACTATGTGTGAGATACAGGGGCACACCAACTCGACCGACATGAATTGCGTAATCCCTTAACTACCAACAAGACGCACACTTGTGTGTTTCCATGCGAATGATCCGATTAATTTGTTCCCTGTTGCTGATCATCATTGGGATTGGATATGCAGGGTGCGACGTGAATCGCAATGATTTGGACGTTGCGTCTATACCAGTCAAAGACTTCCAATTCATCGCACTTGACGATGCTGTGAACACAGAGACGCAGGTTTTTGATCAGCAAAGAGAAATCAAGAATTCCATCGTGATCGGACTCGATGCAGACATGTCGTCGGGTTCGGCACAGTCTGGTGAATCAATCCGGCGGGGGGCTCTCCTGGCGATCGAACAGATCAACGCCACCGGTGGCCTGCTCGGACGCAAGCTGGAACTGATCGTTCGCGACCATCGTGGCAATCCGGATCGCGGCATCGACAATGTCGATCAGTTTTCGAAGATGAAGGATGTCGTTGCGGTGTTGGGCGGATTGCACACACCCGTGGCGCTTCGAGAATTGGAAGTCATCCACGATAGGCAATTAATCTACCTTAGTCCCTGGGCTGCCGGGACGAAGGTCGTCGAAAATGGGTACTCACCAAATTTTGTGTTTCGAGTTTCGGTTCGGGATGAATACGCTGGCGGTTTTCTTGTGCAGAGCGCCTTGGATCGTCGTCTGACGAAGCTAGGGCTTCTGTTGGAGCGAACCGCTTGGGGACGATCCAATGAGAAATCAATGCGTGATGCTCTCGAGTCGCAAGAACTACCAGAGCCGGCAGTCGAATGGTTCAACTGGGGCGAAAAGGACTTCAAGGGGCACTTGGACCGACTCGCGGACAACCACGCCCAAGCCATCATCCTAGTTTGCAATTCTCTAGAGGGAGCAGCGGTCATCGCAGCGATGGCCACCGTCCCCGAATCGCGAAGGCTACCGATCATCTCCCATTGGGGAATCACGGGCGCCGACTTTCCGGAGTTAACCTCCAAGAACCTTCGCCAAGTAGACCTGACGTTTTTGCAGACTCACTCTTTCATCAGCCCCAAAAGACCCGAACCTTCCAAAAAGTTATTCGAATCCTATGCCAGGCGATTCGAGGATTGTCAGTCGCCACAAGACGTCTTTTCGCCGGCGGGTACCGCTCACGCCTACGAAATTGTCATGATCTTGGCAAACGCCGTGCGGCGCGCGGGGACAATTGATCGGGTGACCGTGCGTGCGGCGTTGGAGGATCCAGTTAAGCATCACGGCGTTATTCGCACCTATGACCCGCCATTCCGCCCCGATCATCACGACGCTCTTACCGCAGACGATTTCATGTTGGCCAGGTATTCATTGGATGGGGTAATCGTTCCGGTTGAAGCCAGGGGAAGTCCAAAGTGAAACACCGCTCCAAGCGATCATTGCAGAGGCAGATACTCCTACGCGTGGCCCCAATTTCGACTTTGCTCATGTTGCTCTTGGCCCTTGTCGCTGGGCAAAGAGTCAATCGCATCGTTAGCCAGGAGATTCAACGCCGTGTGGACAGTTCGGCCGTTCATATTGCAGGTGCAACGCAAGAAAAATTGCGCATGGTCGTCGAAGCTGCGCAAGCCGTCACGCAAAACGATGTCATCGTCAACGGAATCATTGACCTGGAGTATCGCGAAGCCATTACAAAGCCGTTCTTTAGGTCGCTGCGGCTACCCGGCGCATCAGAGCAATCGGTAACACTGTGCGACTATCGCGGACGGCCGTTGATCAGCACCGGTAAACCGACAGATTGTCAGTCTCAGAGTTGGCTTCGCGTGGTCATGAGTGGTCGTGACGTGATCACGACTGACGGAAAAACCTTGACATTGGCTTTTCCCGTACGCTATTCCGGGCGGGCCGAGGCAATTATTGTTGCCGAATACTCGCTCACCGATTTTCTGGCCAGCGTTGCGGGATCGTCCAGTACCGATGTAGCTGCTTTCGGCTATTCAGGGAACGTAGTTGCCTCGTCGAATGCGGACCTGTTGGACGTAGGCCAAAGCCTCGCCGCCCCAACCGGCTGGATGAGTGCCTCAGCGGACGAAACGGGAATTCCGAATGTTTATGCAGCAGTCATTGAGTCCAGATCAATATCACGACAGGCTACGCAAACAGTTACTGCCGCATTGCTCACCATCGGCGCAATTGTCGCTTTAGGAGCGGTGGCCTGCACATGGATTATCTCGCGAATGGCGACGCGACCAATGCTTGAGTTGCTGAAGCAGATTGAAAGAGTACAAACGACGAAGGATCTCAGCACTCGAGTGTCAGTATCGGGTGCGGATGAGTTTGTCTTTTTGGGTAATCGATTTAATTCGATGCTTGTCGAACTTGAGCAATCGACGGTTTCTATCGAACGATTTCGATCGTCGCAGCAGCAATTAGAAGTGGCACTCAATGGTGGCGAAGTCGGTCTCTGGGACTGGGACACAAAAACTGACCAAGTGTATTACTCTGCGATCTTGAAAAGGCAGTTGGGATATCCGGAGGACGCATCATGGAATCAACTAAGCGATTTCGAATCGCGACTGCATCCTGATGACCATGAAGCCGTCATGGCTACCGTTCAAGAATATCTTTTCCAACGGACCGCAGAATACCAAGCTACGTTTCGCCTACGCTGCCAAGATGGCACCTATCGATGGATACTTTCGAAAGGCGTAGGGGAATTCGACGAACAGGGAGAAGCGGAAAGGCTTACCGGCGTCCATATTGACGTGACGGAACGAGTTTCCCATGCAGAGTCACTGGCTGAACTTAACAGTGAATTGGAGCGTCGCGCGACGCTGTTGCAGTTGGCAACCGACAAAACGCGTCTAAGCGAAGAGCGCCTGTCTCTTGCGGTACACGGCACGTCGGATGGCCTCTGGGACTGGAACGTCGAAACAAACGAAATGTGGTTCTCCCCGCGATATAAGGAACTTCTCGGTCTTGATCGCAGCGATAGCTTTCCCGAGGTGTTGGAATCCTTCGCCGACCGCTTGCATCCCGAGGACAAGGCGGCAACATGGGCGGCCGTTGAGGATCACTTTGATCGCGATCTACCATTTGACGTAGAGTTTCGCTTGCTCCGCAAAGCAGGCGACTATTGCTGGTTTCGCTCTCGTGGAGCGGCAACGCGGGATGAAGCGGGCATTGTCAATCGCATGTCCGGATCTATCCAGGACGTCACGGACGCGAAGAGATATCATCTGGCGCTGGAACAAAGCAATCAGGACCTAGAGCAATTTGCTTATGTTTCGTCGCATGACCTTCAGGAACCGCTCCGCAAAGTCTCTTCGTTTTGTGAGTTACTTCTTGAAGAATACGGCGAAAAGCTAGACGGGGATGGTCTACTTTATTTGGGATATGCCGTCGACGGAGCTCGGCGAATGCAGACGCTTATTCGCGATCTACTAGCATTTTCGCGGGTGCGGTCACAGGGGAAACCTCTTGCGGATACCTGTCTTGACGAATCTCTTGATGCGGCTTTGCGCAACTTGGACGTGGCGATCGATGAAGCGAGTGCCACCATCACAAGAGACCCTCTTCCCAATGCCTGGGCAGACCCCAGACAACTGACACAACTTTTCCAAAATCTCATCGGCAACGCTATAAAATACCGGTCAAACGATGAGCCCAAAATTCACATTGGGGTAGTTGAAGACGAAGAAACGTTCATCATCTCAGTTCGAGACGATGGAATCGGAATCTCTCCCGAATACCACGATCGAATCTTTGGAGTCTTCAAACGCCTGCATGGACGTGGCGAACATTCGGGAACAGGTATTGGGCTGGCCATATGCAAACAGATCGTCGATCGATGGCGAGGAAAAATTTGGGTAGAATCTGAAGAGGACTGCGGCAGTGTATTCAATTTCACCGTTCGGAAAACAGCAGTAGGGAAGCAAGATGCCGCACAGAACTACGCCTTCGCCGATTAGTATCCTCCTGGTTGATGATGACGCCGGTGACGTGGTACTGACCCGCAAGGCGCTTGAGGATTCGAAGTTAATTAATACGTTGGACGTGGCGAAAGATGGCGTTGAAGCCATGGAATACTTACTCCAAAAGGGTACGTTCACGGATGCCAAGCGGCCGGACTTGATCCTGCTGGATTTGAACATGCCCCGAAAAGACGGCCGCGAAACGCTGGCTGAGATAAAATCGCATGAGCAACTAAAGCACATTCCCATAGTCGTACTGACGACATCCGACGCCGATAAGGATGTGTCGCAGATCTACGATCTTCAAGCGAGTTGCTATGTCACGAAGCCCGTTGATTTGCAGCAGTTCACGAGAGTGGTGCATTCGATAAAAGAGTTTTGGGTCCGTATCGTGAAGTACCCAGCGACTGAGTAATCGATGACTGCAAATTAGAATCAGAGTGTCTCAATTCTCTCTAACATCCAGGAGCTAAGGCATGCAGACTCGACCGTCGACAACGCGGGTACTCGCGATCGAAGATTGCGAAGGCGATTGGTTCCTTTTGCGATCGCTCTTGAAAGGTCACTCTGAGTTTCAGCTTCAATGGGCGAATCGCCTAGCTGATGGGCAGCATCTGATCACGAAAGGTGATATCGACGTAGTTCTCTTGGACATTTCTCTACCCGACGGAAACGGACTGGAGTCCTTATCCGAAATCCAGGCGACATCCCCGTCACTGCCAGTCATTGTGTTAACGGGAATGAGTGATCAATTTGCCCTGCAATCGCTGCAGAACGGAGCGCAAGATTATCTGACCAAAGGAGAGATGACTTCCCAGCTGCTGGTTAGATCCCTGCGCTATGCCATCGAACGAAAGCGACTCCTTCGAGAGCTGCAAGCCACAAGGCAACGCGAGTTAGGTGAACGAGATACGGCGTCACTACGGCGTGCCACGTCATCAACACGATCACCGGTGACAGCAGCCGTGTTCGGGCAAATAACATTGCAGCATAGGGAACCGAATCTATTTGAACGATCCGTGGATTGCTACGAAGAACTAATTGATACCGCAATCAAGAAGCGAGCATTTAAGGTCGAGGATGATGTATCCGGCCGCCTTCGCTCGCTGGCGGAGGAAATCGGCTCCGTGGGCGCGGCGCCACGCGACATTTTGGATATTCATCTACAGGCTCTCAATAGAAAAACCAAGGACGCCAAGCCAGCGCGAGTTCAGGTCTGCAATGACGAAGGCCGCTATCTGATGCTGGAACTGGTGGGCCACCTGTGCTCATATTATCGCCGGTATTGCACGCATGCGTTTGATTCACTGCGAAGTAAAGTATCAATTCTTCAGAGCGACGACGATCAGCGACGCGAGGCTTCCGCATGAGTAGGATGATTCTCAAGCTATTCATCACGGGACGGACAACTCGATCAGAGACCGCACTTGCGAATCTGAACCAGATCTTGAGCGACGTCAATTCCGATGATTACGAATTGACTGTCATCGATGTACTTGAACGCCCACAGATAGCTGAAGATGAGTGCATCCTCGCGACGCCTGTGCTTGTACGTATGGAACCCGGTCCGCCACGACGAGTCATCGGCGACATGTCACAAAAGTTGCCAGTCATTGAATGCCTAGACCCTGACCGTACACGAAAGGATTTACGATGAGCGCAGACCGATACTTAATCAAAAAGGGTGCTGACGATTCGGCGGAAGTCGTCAAGAAGTTGCCCACCGGGATTCCAGGCTTTGATTCCATCTCCAACGGTGGCCTTCCGGTCGGTCGGACAACTTTGGTAGCTGGAACGGCCGGTAGTTCGAAGACGGTATTTGCTGTGCAATTCCTGGCCAGAGGGATTTCCGAATCTGGAGAAGGCGGCGTCTTTGTTACCTTCGAAGAGACTCCAGTAGACATCCGCAAGAACATGCTGAGTTTCGGTTGGGATATCGCGGCGTGGGAGCGCGAACGGAAGTGGGCTTTCGTTGACGTTTCACCAAATCCAAACGAAATGGCGGTTGTTAGTGGTGACTTCGACCTGGGTGCACTTTTAGCAAGAATCGAAAACGCGATCTGCAAAGTCGATGCCAAGCGAGTCTCTATCGATTCGTTGGGCGCCATCTTCGGGAAATTCGCGGACCAAGCCATCGTTCGCAGTGAGTTGTTGCGTATCGCCGTCGCTTTGAAACAGATCGGCGTCACGGCCATCATGACGGCCGAACGACTGGATGAATACGGCGACATAGCGAGGCACGGTATTGAAGAATTTGTTACTGACAATGTCATTATTTTGCGTAACGTTTTGGAATTTGAGAATCGTCGGCGCACGATGGAGATTCTTAAATTTCGCGGAACAAACCATCAAAAGGGCGAGTATCCATTCACGATCATGGCCGACGGTGGAATTGTTGGCGTGCCACTGACGTCCGTGCGAATGAATCAGGGCTCCTCCGTAGTTCGCGTGACTAGTGGTCGCAAAGAATTGGACGACATGTGCGGTGGCGGATTTTTTCGAGACTCCATCGTTCTAATATCCGGTGCGACGGGTACTGGGAAGACGCTGATTACAACTAGCTTTAGTGCAGGAGTCGGCGAAGGTGAACGCGCGCTCTTATTTGCGTTTGAGGAAAGCGAAGATCAACTATTCAGAAACGCTGACGGATGGGGCTTCGACTTTGAGAAGATGAAAAAGAATGGTCAACTCCGCGTGATGTGCTCGTACCCGGAGGCGACTGGACTGGAAGAACACCTGATCGCGATGAAGAATGCCATCGAAGAATTCAAACCTACACGCATCGCGATAGACAGCTTATCAGCACTGGAACGTGTCTCTACGGTGAAGAGTTTTCGCGAATTCGTCATCGGCCTAACCGCATACATCAAACATAAAGAAATTGTGGGCATGTTTACGTCGGTGACGCCATCGTTGATGGGGGGGACTTCGATTACCGAGGCGCACATCTCTACAATCACAGACTCCATTATTTTGCTTCGGTATGTCGAGCTATTCGGCGAAATCAGCCGGGGTATCGCCGTATTGAAAATGCGAGGCTCTGCCCACGAGAAGCAAATCAGAGAGTTCACGATCAACAATCAGGGCATGCAGATTGGTGCACCATTTCGCAACATCACAGGAATCCTTACCGGCAATCCTGTATATACGCGTCCGGAAGAAAACGATCGCCTCGAAGCAATGTTTCAGGAGTGACTGAGACGCCAAAATACTGCCCAACTTGGGACGAAAAGAATCCCCACCAACGAACCCTTCGTCGATCTAGCGGCGGCACCTGGCGAGCCATCCAGAGTAACGGTCGCGATCAATGGCAACGCTCGCGTGCACCCTCACACGCCCGTCACATCTATATTCCTAGCCGCAGCAGAAGTTCTTCGAGGAAATCGGTACTCGCTGCGGCTTTGTGTGCCAACTTCGTCTTCTATGAAGTGACGGGTTTGAGGCACGTGGTTACAAAATCTTCTATCTGATGAAGCAGTCCTCGTTGGGAATACAGCCGCTGCCTTGTCGTCCAACTCGCCTCGACCAAAATCTCGCTGCCGAAGTATTCTGCAGCCGATTCCGAATAGGACAAGGTCCTATTTGCGGCAAGAGGCAGGCGATCCTATCCTACCGAGATAGACATCAGGATTGACTCTGGAAGCACATGGAAGTGAACGTGTCAGGTGTCGAGCCGACCTCGAAGTCGCTCGAGCAATACAAACGCATTGTCGCAGAACAAGACTGCCTGCTGGATGAATACCGACAGCAAGGCCAAGACCTAACGCAACTGGTCTGCACCCTGCGTGAGGAGCTATCTAACAGCGGCACGATGGCTGAGCGAACGCAGCAGTACATTGACCATATCTCGCACGAATTCCGGACGCCGTTGTCGGTGATATTAGATTACCTCACGATCTTGGACCGCGGCTTTTCTGGTTCGCTTTCTCAGGAACAACGTTTCTTGTTAAAAACCATTGAGGAACAAGCAAGCGAATTGGGTGGTATGGTCGACGACATTCTCGACATCCGCCGCCTTGATGCTGGTGTAATGGCTGTGCACCGCCAGGTTGTTTCTTTAGATGAAATACTGAAAAAAGTGGTGCACGTTCTTCAGCAGAAAGCGCAACCACGCAACGTTGAACTTTCGATTGAACTGGACGCAGACCTCCCGGCTATCTTCGTAGATGCAGAAAAGGCCAGTCGAGTAATCTTGAACCTGGGCATGAATGCAATCAAGTATTGCGGTGAACCTGGGCGCGTTTGTATCGCTGCCGTGCCAGAGCAGGACGCACTAAGGGTTATGGTCACCGACAATGGGGCTGGAATACCAACCGCCGACGTCGTGAAGATCTTCCAGCGATTCTATCAGCGAGAAACGGATGACTGGAAAAGCACGCGAGGTTTTGGTCTGGGGCTTGGGATAGCCAGAGAACTAGTTGAACTCAACTTCGGTTCTATCGGCTTGTCTTCAGGTCCATCGCAGGGCACGGAGTTTTCTTTTACCGTTCCAATTGCCGGTCTCGCGAATATTCTTCGTTCGTACTCTAACCACATTGGAACTCACTTCCCCAACATTACGCGAGTGAGGGTCTACCGGCTGCTGCCTTCCACCGACATCAAAATCACGCCCAAGATCGATTCATTTTTATGTCGCTGCTTGCACACCGCAGAAATTCTAATTCCGTTCGAGAATGGCTGGCTGTTAGTGTCAGATGCTTGTATGGAAGGCAAGACCTTGGATAGGATCCAAGCGATCATTGATCGTCGCGTGACAACTCGCTCTTCTACGAGCATCCGCGGACTTCAAACGAAACAAGTATTCCAAGGCCGGGTTTGTGATCTGAGTAGCAGTATCAGTGGTTCGCTACGCTGGAGTTAGTAGTCAATGCAAAAAAGAGTTCTAATTGTCGACGACCATCCTGAACTCCTGTTCGGTCTCAGGACGCTTCTTGAGATGAATGGGTATGACGTTGAGAGCACGGAGTCAGCAGAAGAGGCAATGACGAAACTTGAAGGAATGGCCTATGACGTGGCATTGGTGGACTATCGGTTACCCGGTATGAACGGACGCGAACTAATCGAGTACATAAGAAATCTTCCCGAAAGCAGCGGTCCTCCGGTCATTGCGCTCACGGCCAGCGTCTTGCGATTGGAGGAATGTATCTTGGCGGGAGCGACTAGTGGACTTCGCAAACCCTGCCACTTCGACCTCTTGCTGGCAGAACTGAGATCCGTTTGCGGCAGTCCCGAAGCCGCCTAAAAGGCTGAGATCAACCCTACAGAAAGTAGGCATTTGTCCTAAGCTTCGGGCATTTTTGATTGCTTTCACATTGCGCATTCTTTGTTTGGTATCGTGGGGTGCTAGCCACCGCCCCTCGGTATGACAAATGGACGTGATTGAACCGGAATTCGTCGTTGGAATTGGGGCATCAGCCGGTGGCCTAGAAGCGGTTGAACGCATGTTCGACAATATGCCTTCCGACACGGGCATGGCGTTTGTTCTTGTGCAGCATCTGTCACCAGACTTTAAGAGTCTGATGGACGAGCTTTTGGCTCGCTGGACAGATATGAAGATCTATCAAGCCGAAAACAATCTCAGCTTGCAACAGAATTGCATCTATCTGTTGCCGCCCAAAAAGAACATCGTGGTTTCTGGCGGGAGCATTCTGTTAACGGACAAGGAGCCGGCGCACGGGCTGTCCTATCCAATTGACAATTTCTTCCGCTCACTGGCGCAAGACTTTGGGACG
>CAYQMZ010000058.1:16970-17799 GCA_964418725.1 uncultured Pirellulaceae bacterium | reverse complement strand
GGAATGCTGTATCGACCAATTCCCGCTTAAAGGTTTTCAGGCTCGAGCGATCGTTTTGGTTCTTTCCCTTCTTCTTTCGATACGCCGGCCAAAGCTCGGCCACGACTTGGTCAGCAAACTCGATGGCCGCATTCGTTGTCGCCGCATCCCACTGTCGGTCCACCGCGATACCACGCTCGTATCCGTAACTGCGATCATCGGGAGGCAACTTTGCTTGCAGTGCAAATGTTGGCCGCGCATAGACGTCTGCGAACTGCCGTGCAGGAATGATCTCTTCTTCTCCGTGAGGCGGCTTCCACGATAGCGAGATGCGTGCTTCCGGCTGCTCAGTTTTTCGCTTGCGTTGTTGTAAGTCGATCTTCAGCGGATAGACACGGCCCGCCGTTAGGTACAGCGACTTGCGGAACTCGGTTCGATTCTCCGATTGCACGTAGTTGTTGATGAACTCGCGATCGTAAGCACCGAAGTACATTACAAAGGCACTCGTGCTTCGCACAATCAACTCGTAGCGTCCCGTGACATCGACCTTCAGTGCTGAGTTCCATTGGGCTGAGTAGTTGTTGGGGTCAACCCCCTGCCCTGGCCCGTCGGTACCGAAATCAAAATCAATCACGGAATCGATCCGATCAAAACTGACGTCGCCATCGTCGCGATCGCGATTGAAATATCGAGCCCGGATTCCCTGTTTGTCCGAGTAGGACGTTGTGCCTCCGAATCGGCCATAGAGATCCGCCAAACTCTGGCGAAGCTGCGCCGCCGTCAACCGAGCAAGCCTTCGCCGAGGCGGGTTTAGCTTCAACTGGGCCTTGGCACTGTAGAAGTTGTCATA
>CAYQMZ010000058.1:1316-16960 GCA_964418725.1 uncultured Pirellulaceae bacterium | reverse complement strand
TTGTCATAAACGTACCGAGCGACGGCAGTGGCATCTTCTCCCACGCAAGACTCAGCGTCGCCCTCGGGCATCGTCTCCGAAATGAGATTCGCCAGCTCGAGCACGGACGAGTCCCCCGTCAATGGACTTTCGTAGGCGTCCGACACACCTTCGCCCTTCTCGCCATGGCAATCAGCGCAACTGGCGGCGTAGATCTCGGCCCCGCGAGCCAAAACCGATGCGGTCTGCTCGTCTGTCGAGGCCGACTCAGCGGACCATGCAGCACGCGAACACGGAGCTAGTAAGACAAGCAAACAAAGGAGGGTGGAACGTAGGTGGGACATAGCCAGATCATATCACAACCGGCTGGCACAACGACATGCTGCGAAGTCCCGCGAAACACCGTCTCGCTTCAGGCGGCTGAAGACGTAGTCAAAGTGAACTTCATGGATAGGACGCTTGCGAAAACGTGTGGTCCAGTAAACACCATCTGATTCGGCGACAAAAAGGATGGATCCGCGCGAGGCATCCAGAGTCCTCCGATCCCTACCCCACGGCTCCGTCCCTAGTTGGCCGACAAACTCATGGTGATCGCTCCAGTCGGACCAATGAACACCGACTGGCTTGCAGATTTAGAAACGCTTGGTTGGATTCTCGGGCTGACCTGCATTCCCTGGCGGGTAAACCCCGCGCCCCGTTTTCTTCGCAGCCATTTCCAATGATTTATCTTTTCAATGCAAAGAACGGAGACACTTGGATTGGAATTGGCCAGACATGGACCAGACCTACTTTGACGAGAAACACAGAGTCTTACTGCAATCTCGTGTTGCTAACTTGCTGTCGTCCATCAAGCAGCCTCACCTGCTGCCTGTACCCAATGCGTACCCCTATCAGGTAGACGCCGGACCGAGGCAAATTGAATTGCTGCTAGTTGTCGACAATCTGATGGAAGCTGAAGCTATCCAACGAGCATTCAAGCTACGGGGAATCTCAAACCCAGTTCACGTAGCAAGTAATCGCGTTGAAGCCTTTGCAAAGTTAAAAGGCGAGAGCCGACAGACACAGATCCCAAAGCCGAACATCATCATTGTCGACCTGCCGATCTCGACAAGGAACGACTTTCTCGAGCGGTTAAGGAGTGATGAAAAGCTCAAGGGCAGCACTGTCTTTCTGCTGTCCGCTACCGACACCGAGGCGGAAAAGCTCGAAGCATATCAATGGAACATCGCAGGCTACTTAGTCCGTGATCATCGCGAAACAGAATTCGCAAACCTGGTGAACATGATCGATTTCTACCAGCGCCACGTGATGCTTCAACCGGAGAAATCAAAGCCCCGTCTACACCCCAATCACGCTCCCATCTTCTAGGCCTACGCGTTTACCACGACTGTTCAGATCAGTGGCATTGCAATACCTGCCGTTCAGCGCGTCACTCGTTCTGTTGAACCGTCGGCAATTTCTTGCGACTCCTCAGCTTCCTCCAGGTTGATTCGCGCCCCTCCTCGGTTCCAAGCACGAACAATACCGACTTGCTGCCCACCATGGAATTCCGCGTCCCGTTGACGCATTCCGTTATCAAACCAAGTTCGCCACTGGCCGCTACGTAGTCCGCTTACGTATTTGCCGGCACCTTTCAATTGTCCGTTGGCGTACCACTCCTGCCACTCACCGTCGCGACGACCGTTTATGTAGTTGCCTTCGGTTTGCTTCTCACCGTTCTCGTAGTACCAAGAGAAGATGCCGGTCTCTTTACCGACGTTATACGTGCCTTTCATTTTCGGCTGGCCGTTTTCGTACCAGTACTGGTATTCGCCGTGTCGCACGCGCTCGCCATCCGTACGAAGGACCAGTTCTTCGACGTTACCAGCCCACCAATCCATGCGGACCGCAGTTCGCTTTCGTGGCAGCAGCAGCTGACCTTGCTTCTTGAGTTTTCCATTCGGATACTTCTCAGCATCTACGACCAGTCGGCGACCTTCGATATGTCGTTGCAACACCTGAGGCTTCTCGCCATTCGCAGCCCCTAAGACATCTCCAACGATGTGGTCATCACGATAGTTGATCTGTTGGCGGATACTGCCATTGGCGTCGTACCAAATCCACTGTCCATTCCGTTTTCCACCCGCGAATTCCCAACGAACAATGGGACGCTCCGCGGCGTCCTTGATCAGCCAAACACCGTCAACTAGATCACTCACAAAGTTGGCTTCGGAAATGTACGGAGCCTGAAAGCCACGCAACGAGACTTGATTCAGTAGAGCTGCTTCGCCGGCATCGTTGTAGATTCGCACCCATTTGCCATGCCGCTCGCCCCACTTGTACTGACCTCCACCAATAAAGACGCCGCGGTCGCTGTAGACTCGCATCACGCCGTGGTTCACAAAGTTTTCTTCATGATCTAGTGCGACCTCACGCTCGGTTTTGGGTTGGCCGTTGGCGTGACGGTCAACAATCAACTCGCGTTCAATGGCTTGGACTTCGACACCTTGTTGTTGCGGAATGGGGTCGACCGTCGGTTCTTCGGACGCAACCGAAATCGACGCGGCTACGGCGGCAAGTAGCAAAGTAGTCGTAGAAAGGTGGGAGCGGACCATAGTTGAGAACTCGCCGTGCGAATCGGAAAAACTGTTACACCGTTAGCCTTCTATCGGAGCCCACTTTGCGGACTATTGAAAAACGGCCGAAGCTTCGCGAAGGCTTCGCTAACCGGCAGATTCACTTGCTGGCACGGGGGCAACTCGCATGCAACGCATTCATGGACACGAAACACAACGCGGAATCACAACCGAGGCCAGAATCCGCGGAGAACGCGGCAAACATTAAGGGCTGGAAGGGGAACTCGACAGCCAGATCTTGCCGCCTACCATGACCTGGGCGCAGGGACCATTTTTACGGACGCGACGGCATGTAACGTTGAGCCGCCGCTTAACAGCCCGACTGAATGTCAGCCCGTGATCATCGACAACAGGTCGCCAATGCAGCGGTGAGCCTCGATGGGATGACGGAGTGGCTGATCCTTGAGAACACGATAGTGGTTCTGTCGCCCCACACGTTCACGCTCCAAAAAGCCGCTTTCCTCCAAATCAACGATGATCCTTTGCACGGCCCTCTCCGTAATGCCAACCCTCAGGGCGACTTCGCGAAGCACCAGATCCGGGTTTGACTCTAAAACAGTCAACACGTGGGCGTGGTTGGTGAGAAAAGTCCACTTAGGCCCCGTATTGCCAGTCTCAGCCGTCTTTTCCGCTTCAGATTTCGAGGGTTTCGCCTGTTTTGTACCGTTCTTTGCGGAATTTGCTCGTTTTGTAGCCAATTTTACGACTCCCAGTGATGTCGTTCGCCGTGCTAAGCACGCTGTACGGCCCCATCAGAACGGCCGCGGATACCGGATAGTTTTCGACCATTCACCCAAATACCTTTCACCAAGTATACACAATTATTCGCGAAATGAAATTCGCGATTTCACAAGCACGACAACCCCACCAGGGTAAGTTTGTGAAATCGCCAATAAAATGAAGCTGAAGACACGAAACAAGATTGACGAAACAAATTTCGTGTAATAGCATTCGCGTAGAGAGTGTCGTTATGAATGCAGGTAGCGAGCAGGGATTAAGATGGCAGTAACAGAGACGCACGAACGTGAGCGAGGTTTTGCCACATTGCATCGAGAAGAAGTTGTTCGACGTGTGGTCCGTCGCATTGCTACAGTGTTGGACCTAAACGATTTCGGTGACCGTCTTGATCTGAGCCACGTCCCCGACTCGCCGACATGGGAACACAACATGCTAGAGGTAGGCGCCCGCCAACTGGGAGTCTATCTGCGTCAGCAAGACACGCTGACCGTCGAGCAAGCCCTGGACATGGTTCGCGAAGGGCACGCGGTCATCATCCATCACCGCGATGGTCACTACACCATCCTGGAACACCAGTTGGGGCGTCGCATTGAAGTGACGACGGTCAGCAGTTCCTTGCGGCATGGGACCGTATCTCGATCGGCGATTCCCAAGATTCTGAAGGATACGGAATTCGGCACCTTTGTAGCTCGACGCGAGTTAGCCTGCGAGTCTCTGTCGGCACATCAGCCCGACGAGACTCATGATGGCGAACACCCAACACCGTTCCGCCGTTTCATGAGTTTGCTGAAACTCGAATCCAGCGACATCTGGACGGTCGTCCTGTTCGCGTTGGTTTCGGGAGTGCTTAGCCTGGCAACTCCGCTTGCAGTCGAATCACTTGTTAACGTTGTGAGCTGGGGAACGTACCTACAGCCATTGATCATTCTCGCATTGATCTTATTGGCTTCGCTGGGACTTTCTGGCTTCCTCAAAGTCCTGCAGACAGTCGTCGTGGAAGTTATACAGCGGCGGCAATTCGTGCGAATCGTTGGCGACTTGGCTCATCGCTTCCCCCGAGCGAACCGCGCGTACTTGAAAAAGTACTATCCGCGAGAGTTGGCGAACCGCGTGTTCGACATCATGACAATCCAAAAGGCGACCGCTGTTCTTCTGCTGGACGGTGTTTCGATCGTCCTAACCACCTGCCTTGGTCTAGTGCTACTCGCGTTCTACCACCCGTTTCTCCTCGGTTTCAATATCGTGCTGTTGATCACCATGATCTCCGTCACGTGGATTCTGGGACGCGGCGGAGTTCGCACATCGATTGATGAATCGATTGCGAAGTACAAGATCGCCCACTGGCTGCAAGACGTCATCTCGTATCCAGAAGCATTCAAGATTAACGGCGGCGAACACCTGGCGATTGAAAAAGCCAATAGTTTGGCTGCCGAATACCTGGAGGCTCGGGAGAGCCAATTCAAGATCGTCATTCGCCAAGTTGCGTTTGCAATCGGAACCCAAGTTTTGGCGTCAACCGCTCTGCTTGGACTTGGCGGTTGGTTGGTTATTAGCAGACAGCTCACGCTTGGACAGCTAGTCGCTAGTGAGCTAGTCGTTACGGTCGTTGTCGGTGCATTCGCGAAAGCCGGCAAGTCACTGGAGAAATTCTATGACTTGATGGCGGGTATCGACAAAGTGGGTCACCTGCTGGATATCCCAGTGGATCCCCGTCGTGGTCGGCTGTCACTCGACGACAAAGCTTGCTCATTAGAGTGGAGTGACCTGAAGCTAAGCGTTGGTGCCAATCAGCGTTATGTGCCGGCCGGTCAGCTGACACGGGGTTCATCGATTGCGATCACCGGAAACGACTTGGTAACGAAGACCATGTTTGCCGAGTCCGTCGCTGGGCTCGTCGAACCGCACACCGGCATCGTCACGGTAGCTGAAATGGATGCGATCCATGCGGCTGCTGCTGGTAAAGGCAGATTGGTAGCCGTCGCTCACCGGGTTGAGGTGTTCCGTTCCACCATTGTTCAAAACGTCGAGTTAGGTCGAGCCGGGATCGGCGAAGATCGTGTTCGCGATTGTTTGAAAGCAGTTGGTCTTTGGAATTTGGTCCACGAGCTTCCCAACGGCGTCGCGACGATGTTGGAGACCGGTGGATACCCGCTGTCGAAGGATCAGCTTGCTCGATTGATGCTTGCCAGATCTATCGCGGCACGGCCACGGCTGGTCGTGATCGATTCGCTATTGGATGACTTGCCGCCAAGCGAGCGCGCCGACGTCCTGCGAGCAATGCGGCAGGTGACTTCGCCTTGTACGTTCGTCGTGACGACGAATGACCAAAACGTCGCCGCCGTTTGCGACCGACAACTCGAAATTGACGCCTTGGGCTAAGAATCGGAGCAATCAGCATGAGTAGTGCCTCACTAAATCAGCAATCTGTTTCCAGCGACTTGGCCTATGACTTCCCGTCGCTGCAACTGGCCCGCACGGGTCGGCTGGTCCGCATGATTGGCCGCATCACGTTCGCGTTCCTGTTTCTATCTCTGATCGCCATGTTCTTGGTACCGTGGCGGCAAACGGCTAGAGGCACCGGCACAGTAACGGCCTTGGATCCGCAACAGCGTCCACAGCCACTGAAGAGTCCGGCGGAAGGCGTCGTCAGCTACGTGAAGCCAGGCCTGCGTGAAGGTAGTCGCGTTACCGAGGGCGAACTGCTGATGAAGCTGACTCCCTTTGCGGAAGCAGGAGTTCGGCTGATCGATCAACAGATTGAACGGGTCAGTGGGCAGGTTGAGACGGCCAAGCTAAACGTCGACCTAGCCACGCAAGCCATCGGTATGCAGCAACTCTCCGGTCAGAGTATGACCAGCTCGTTGAACGAAAGCCTCGAGGCGACACAAAACAAGCTAGAGCAAACGCAAAACGAAGTACAAGCGTTGACTGCGGATCTAGATAACAAGTCGAACAAGCTCAGGATTGCAAAGCGAATCGAAACCAAAGGCTTGGTATCACAGCAGGCATTGTACGAGAGCGAACAAGCCGTCGTGGCAGCTGAAGCCAAGCTCAACAAGGCGAAGAATGCCGTCGAGGAAACCGAGCGCACGCTGCAGGCCAAACGAGCAGAGAGGGATGCAAAACTTCAAGAGATTGAAATCAAGAACCAGCAATTTGCCACCAAACTCAATGAGGCTAAGCAAAAACTGGACTCGTACTCCAAAGAACTGTACGCGTTGCAAAACAAGCGTGGCGAGAAGTTCGATCGATTGGAAATCCGGGCGCCGCGTAGTGGAGTGATCCAGCAGTGGTACGGCCTTGAAGGCAGTGACGCGGTCAAGAAGAACGATCAACTGTTCGTAATCGTCCCTGAAACCACAGACCTTGCTGTGGAAATGAAGGTTACCGGAAACGACATGCCGTTGATCAAAGAAGGCGATACGGTTCGACTTCAGTTCGAAGGCTGGCCCGCGGTGCAGTTCGTTGGCTGGCCGTCTGTCGCAGTCGGTACTTTTGGCGGGCGCGTGAACCGCGTGTTCCCGACCGACGATGGCAAGGGTAATTTCCGTGTACTCGTCAGCCCCCAAAAGACGACGGAATCTGACTCGGAATGGCCGGACGATCGCTACCTGCGTCAAGGCGTTCGCGCCAACGGATGGGTGCTGCTAAACGAAGTACCGCTCGGGTACGAGATTTGGCGACAACTAAACGGCTTCCCGCCAACCGTCGCCGAAGACGAGCCAGACAAGGGCAAGAAGAAAGGCGGCAAGGTCAAGCTTCCTAAAGCTTAACCTTCAACGGCCAGCCTCGCCCACGTTCGCTTCGTCCCTCGTTCTACTCCAACATGCTGGAGATCCGCATGTCCGCGCCCACAGCGAACGTACTCGCCGAGCCTAGCGTCTTCTTAACGTCCGTCTTAGCCCTCGGAGGACTCGCACAATGGATCGCATGGCGGTTCCGCTTCCCTTCGATCCTGCTGCTACTGTTCTTCGGATTTGCAGCTCGTATCATGACCGGGATCGACCCGGTCGACGTACTGGGTGAGGACCTCCTGTTCGCTCTGGTTTCGCTGTTCGTTGCCGTGATCCTGTTCGAAGGCGGATTGTCGCTGAAGCTCTTCGAAGTACGCGAATCCAAAGCCATTATCGCCAACTTGGTCACCGTTGGCGTCGCGGTGACCTGGGTGTTGGCTTCAGTGTTGGGTTGCTGGCTGTTGGGTATGAATTGGCGGATTGCAGCCCTAGTCGGTGCAATTCTAACCGTCACTGGGCCGACGGTCGTTGGGCCACTGTTGCGTCATATTCGCCCAGCGCGAGACGTGGCGGCGATTACCAAGTGGGAAGGTATCGTCGTAGATCCCGTGGGCGCTCTACTGGCGGTCCTAGTCTTCGAAGCGTTGCTGACCGGCAGTGCAGCCGGCGAATCTTCAGGAGTCTCCGGGGTTGCTGTGATCCTGCTAAAGACGGTCGTCATCGGTGGCGGCATTGCGTGCCTTTGTGCGTTTGGTCTGGTCCAGGCCCTAAAGCGTTATCTGATTCCCGATTACCTGCACAACTTCGTCTTCCTAGTCGTCGCCTTGGGCGCTTTCACCGTTTCCAATCAATGGCAACACGAATCAGGCCTCGTTACGGTCACTCTGCTAGGCATCCTGTTGGCTAACCAGAGTGCCTTCCCCGTGAAGCATGTTTTGGAGTTCAAGGAAAACCTTCGTGATCTGCTGATCTCGACGCTGTTCATCGTTTTGTCCGCTCGCATCGAAATCCAGCAGATCTTCGCGTTAGGCTGGGCCGGCGTTGCGTTTGTCAGCCTGCTGATTCTGGTGATTCGACCGCTTTCGGTGTATGCATCGTGTATTGGGTCGGCGCTCGATTGGAGAGAACGAACCTTCATCGCCTTCTTGGCGCCTCGTGGAATCGTGGCTGCTGCGGTCTCGTCCGTATTCGCCGTCAGCTTGGTCCAACACGGCGACGGGACGCATCTCGCAGGCAGTGAATCGATCGTACCGCTAACGTTCCTCGTGATTGTTGGAACGGTAACCATGTACGGACTCTTTTCGCCACTAGTTGCAAGAATGCTGAAACTTGCAGCCCCCGAACCGCAGGGAATTTTATTCACGGGAGCTTCTGAATTCGTCCGCCAGATTGCGTTGGCCGTACAAGAAGCCGGCTATCGAGTCCTACTGGTCGACACGAACTATCAAAATGTTTCGGCGGCGAGGCAAGCAGGCATGCCGGCAGTGTGCGCGAGCGTATTGTCGGAGTTCGTTGACGAAGAAGTCGACCTTGGAGGTCTCGGTCGCATGCTGGCGATGACGTCAAACGACGATCTGAACCGGCTTGCATCACTTGAGTTCTCACGAGACTTTGGCCGAGCAAACGTCTATCAGTTGATCCCACGGCGACGTGCGGCCAGTGAACGAAGGAAGACTTCGACCGCTCACGTAGAAGGCCGTTATCTCTTCAACGATTTGGACTTCGACAAGCTGACGCAGCTTCACGAATTTGGCGCACAATTGAAGACAACAAGTATTACAGCGGAGTTCACGTACGAGGACTATGTGACACAGTACGGGGAATCAGCAACGATCCTGTTTCTGATTGACGAGCAGAGCAAACTGCAGATTGCTTCGTCCGATCCACTGGATCCGAAACCCGGCGAGACGGTAATCTCGCTTGTCTACAGTCCCGATCAGGACAGATTGCTCGCACAAGGCAATTTGTTGCGAGCTTCTTCGATTACCGGATCCCACGCAGGCGATGCGATTGACCAGCATTTAGCTACGGAAGAAACGATTTCGTGACCAGTTAAGCGAGTCGTGAAGGCAGTCATTAACTGGATAAGTGTCGCCTTTCGCCCCGCGATAGCTTTCCGTCTTCGGCGAGAGAGTCTGCTTTCAGTTCGACATGAGTCCGGCAAATAGGACGGCCTCTATTCGAGATCCCAAAGGAAGCGAGAGCATCGGAGTGGTTCACAGCACGAAGGCAAGCGACTAACGCTTCCCCGGTCTTGAACGGATCCCAGCTTTACTTTTGCCTGTGCTGGCGGTCTTCTTCTTTGCTCCGCGCTTCGTTGGCTTCCTGCCCCGCTTCGTTTTAGAGCGAGCGGCTGCCAATCGGGCTTTCGGCGACTTCGCGGCACGGTTGGGCACAAACTTCTCGGCCTGACCTGTCATCTCAAACAGGAAACGGGACGCATCTGTCTGGCGAGGCTTTCCCCACTTTCGTCGACTCAGTGCCAGCGACAATGTCAAATAGTCTTCGGCCCGCGTTACGCCGACGTAGCAGAGACGACGTTCTTCCTCGACCTGTTCGTCCGACCCCGTATCATCTTTGATGCTGCGGTGATGGGGCAGAATGCCTTCCTCCAGCCCGACGATATAGACGCGAGGAAACTCCAGCCCCTTAGCGCTGTGCATCGTCATCAGAACGACCGAGTTCCGTTTGAGTTGCTTTTCTTTGTCCGTTTCCAATTCCTGATTGGCCAAAGCAATCTCATCCAAGAAGCCCATCAGCGACGTCTTGCGTTTTTTGTCCTCGTAGACAGACATTGCGTTGACAACTTGTTCAACCGACGCCTCACGTGTCTCGCGTTCCTCTGGCGTGTTGTACCGAGAACGCAGCTCGACCATATAGTTGATTTCATCCAGCAAATTGCGAAGCGTCGCGGTCAGCGAACCTGACTTAAAAGCTGCCTGGTACTTGAGGATAAGGTTTCGAAAACGCTCGCAACCGTTCCGTGCCTGAACTGAGACGCCCGAAACTTCACCGACCCGCCCCAGCATTTCCCAAGGTGACTTGCCGGCAGACGTCGCCGCGGCACTAATTTTTTCGAGTGCAGGACGACTGATACCACGCGGCGGTACGTTGATCACCCGTCGCAGAGCGGGGTCATTGTCAGGCTTGTTGATCACCTGCAGCAGTGAGAGCACATCCTTAACTTCGCGTCGATCGTAAAACGACATCCCGCCAATCAGAACATAGGGAATTTTGTGGCGTCGCAATTCGGTTTCAAAAAGTCGAGGCTGCTCGTTAGTACGAAACAGAATCGTAATCTCGCCTGGCTCATGTTCCTTGGTGTCAATCATTCGGCGGATTTCCAACACCAACTGCTCAGCCTCGTCAGTCTCCGTATCGAATTGCATGATCCGCGGTCGATCGCCCCCCATGCGAGCCGGTTTAAGCACTTTGCCATGACGCGTCTTGTTGAACCCGATCAGCGTGTTGGCAAAACCGAGAATCGCCCCAGTGCTGCGGTAGTTATCCTCCAGCCGAATGACCTTGGCATCTTTCCAGTCTTGGTTGAACCGCAGAATGTGTTTAACTTCGGCGCCTCGCCAACCATAGATCGACTGATCATCATCACCCACCACACACAGGTTCCGGTGCCCGGCAGCCAACGCACGAACGATCCGATACTGGCTGCTGTTCGTATCTTGGTATTCGTCGATCAAAATGTGGTCGAACAACTGAGCTTCACTACGGCGAGCTTCAACGGACTTTGTGAATAGCTCCTCCGTACACAACAAGAGATCATCAAAGTCAACGCAACCGGACGCCTTCAATGCGTCCTGGTATCGACGATATCCAACGGCGGCGAGATGCTCTCGATCATCCACCGCTCTGGCTGCCGCTTCAGGTGGTCGAACGGATGCAGACTTCCAGCGACTGATGAAGCTAAGCATGTCACCGGGCTTGAGCATTTTGTCAGGCACTTTGATTTCACGCAGTGCCTGACGGGCAACACTTTCTTGGTCACCGCGATCGCAGATAGAAAAATTCTGCGGATAGCCAATCTTGTCGATATGGCGGCGCAAGATGCGAACGCACAGCGAGTGAAAAGTGGAGACCAATGGCTCCGGGGCGGGCGGCTTCTTGGCGTTCTTTTTGGGTGGATACTTCGGACGTTGACTACCCAGCAACTCCGAAACGCGTTCTTTCATTTCGTTTGCGGCTTTGTTGGTAAACGTCACCGCCAGAATGCGGTCTGGCTTGGTACCGTGGCGAATCAAATTGGCAATACGATACGTCACAACACGCGTCTTGCCGGTTCCCGCACCAGCCAAAACCAGCATCGGGCCACTTAGTGTCGAAACAGCCTCACGCTGCGGAGCGTTGAGATCTTTAAGCGAAATCGTAGGAGCCATACCGTCCGTGGAACAAGAAATCTGAATCGAGAACAGTGAACAAAAGTCTAATAGCCGAAGCTACTCATCCTACATCGTCCGTTTCGATTCGAAAAGTTACCGATCTACCGCGTTTCCTTTCGACACTGTTTTCCGGCAGATTACGGCGGACAGCAGTTCCAATCTCCTGAAATTGCGGCGTGACATTGCCTCAAAACGCTTTGCCTGTACGCAGAGGGGCATCACTTTCCGGGGTCCCAGATCGTGGCGGCAACGTACCGCTCGCTAAGTTGTGCATCGTGCGTGTAGTAGACGGTGACGACTTTGCCGTCAGCTCGTTGCACACTTCTGGGATAGCCAACATCTCTGCCACCAGCATCTTTTCGAAGCACGATTTCTGGCTGCCAAGTCCGGCCACCGTCATCACTCAATCGAGCCCGAATTCCGAAGGGAGCCGCGCGATGTCCGTAGGTGAGACAGACACGTCCGTCACGGAGCACAATCATACTAGGCGGGTTCCCTGCTCCAACATCCGGAGCAGGCTTCGACTCCATCTTCCACGTTGTGCCATTATCCAACGAACGGTAGGTTTCGATCCAACGCTTTGGCCCCGACCGGCGACGGACTGCTACCAACAGTTCCTTCTCTCCCAAACGAATCGCCGCAGGCATGATGCCGAATCCGTCGGGCGACTCATTGATCCATGACGTGAACCGCCAGGACTTGCCGCCATCATTGGTACGTGCCATGAATGGACGTCCTTCGCGTCCATTCGTTTTTGCGGCCGTCTGAAAAATCATGCAGTCGTCAGGTCCGTTGACCAAGTAATCCGTCCTCGCAGCAATCGGCAGCTCCCCAACCGTCAATCGGAAAGGTCCCTGCCATTTCTTGCCTCGATCCATTGAGTAGTAGAATCGCGACGGCCCAACGTTGACATCGGTCATGCGCAGCGTCATGACAAAATCGGGGTGCGTAAAATCGATTCCGCCAGGGCAATCTTGCCAGGGAGCTTCTTGTTGCCCCGGAGGCGCCACGCCGTGCAATGATTTACCGGCCGGAATCAGTTTCCCCTGCTTGGCTGGGTCTTCGATCTGCCACGTTTGCCCACCGTCTAGGCTTCGGGCCAACCAATGGTGTTCGGGACGGTCGTGGTTGATCGCGTGACGATCGGGGCCAAGGTTTTTGTAATACCCGGCGCTGAATCCAACCAGGATTTCGTCGCCCCATGACCAGATGCCGTGGTTTGCCGGCCAGCCACCAAAGCGTCCTTGTTCGCGGTAGACATCAACGTGCTGAATGTATCGAGTTGAAAACAGTTCGCTTTCTTCGAACTCCGCGTGGTTCACGGTCGAACGCTCTTTGGATGTAAACGTCAGATGGATCTTTCCATCTTTGGTTTGTTCCAAGTAGGGATAGGCGAAGTCTCTCGGGCCGCCTTCGGCCACGTCGATGTGATAGGGAAACGTCTTGCCGCCATCTTTCGATATCGCGAGTCGCAACGGATCACGTTCACTCATGTGGTGATTGTAGGCCAGCAGGAGGTTCCCACTTTTCAGTTTCAGCAATTCAACTGCCGAGTTGGGATTGTAGTACTGCGTGTCGACTCCCTCCGACCAGGTCTCTCCGCCGTCAAGAGACTCAGATCGCACCATGTACCCGAATTCGTCAGGTTCATAACCGCCACCTCGTCGGCAAAACGCCAGTAGATGATTCGGAGCCAGCTCAACAACGGCAGGTTGAATGTTGCCCGTTGCCGAACGAATGCGACCGGTTTCGCTCCACTTTTTCGTCTTGGGGTCAAATCGCAAAAAGAGAGACGAACTATCCGGACTCGTCCGTTCCGTATCGGCTCCCGTCTCGTGATAGATCGGCAACAGGTAGTCACCGTTGCTGAGCACGATCGGACGCCCACGAACCATCATGCCCTCTTGAAACGCAAGGATCGTCGGATCGGACCACGTCTTTGCGCCGTCCGTCGAAATCTTGGCTTGAATACGCGACGTGGACCAGGTTTCTCCGTAACGAACGACATAGAACAACCAGACGATGCCGTCGGGTGCCTGCCAAACCACAGGGTTACCCTCGGACACAAATGGAGTGTCGGCAATCACAGTGGGCTCAGACCATTTGCCTGCACCGTCCCTTCGCGAGCCGTACACCGCCGTATCTGTGCTGTATTCGCCAGACCCGCCGTAAAACGCCAGATACAGTTCTCCGTTGTCTAACTGTGTGAATGTCGTCGGATGTTTGTACTTGCCCCCGGCATTCGCTGGTCCAATGATTTCATGGGTTTCGATCGCCAACGCTGCGGGTGTCGCCACCAAAAGCGAGAGCAGCATCCAGACGAAGCACAACCATTTCCGATGTACTTGCCGTTTACAAATTGTCGATAGTTGGCTCGACGATCCGAAGCTTGGGGAGGCAGGTTCGCTTCGCGATCGGGAATTGTCGTCAGCTAGATTCATGTCGTCCGAGCCTTTTGTGCGTCTGATCGGTCTATTGTTGCCGCTGTTCCGAATTTCATTGCAAGTATCGTAAAATAGATGGTGAACCGCTAACACAGTAGAACCGCTACAAATGCGTGTCGGTATGTTCGCTGTTCAGGTCAACAGACGTCGTCTCAACTTTACATAACCACTGACTAGGTGAATGGATTGACGGATCACATCAAATGGCTCCTGGCGGGAACAATTGGCTGCTTGCTTTGCTTCGGCACTGCGGCACCAGTCGTCCAAGCACAGAACGATCAGAATCCGGCCGCAAATGGTGAAGCAGATCAAGGTTTCGACGCCGAAGAGAATGCCGTCCCTGATGACGACAAACCTGATCCCGATAACGCCGATGGCCCCAGAAAGGGAGAGGCGGCTCAAAAACCTGCCGACCGGAAGATCGTGTTGATTCGATTCGGCACACCGGACAGCCCGCAAGAGATCACGCCGTTCAGCGAGGCATTCTTCGAACGAAAACTAGCTAGAGCGAAGGAACTGGGCGCTAATGTCGTGGTGATGGAGATCGACAGCCCTGGCGGCTACGTCAGTTCCAGTCTGAATATGGCAGCGACCCTACGCGATTTGGAATGGGCTGAAACCATTGCCTACATTCCACGCGAGGCACTCAGCGGCGCCGCGATTATCTCGCTGGGCGCCGACGAGATCATCATGAACGAAAACGCCGACATAGGCGACGCCGGCCCGATCTTCCAAGGCAGTGACTTTCTCTTTCGTCATGCCCCGGAAAAAATCCGCAGCGACCTAGTGGCCAAGGTTCGTGGGCTTTCAGAAGATACGGGACGTCCGCCGGCCATTGCTGAGGCGATGGTGGACATGAACCTGGAGGTCTTCAAAGTGACGCATGCCGACACGGGCGAGATCACCTACAAATCCGATGCGGAGTTGGAAGCCCTAGACGATCCCACGGAGTGGACCAAGGGAGCGTTGCTTGAACCTTCAAAGCTTGGCCAGTTTCTTGAGGTTCAGGGACAGAAGGCGGTCGAAATTGGCCTGGCCGACGGGATTGCCAATTCCCGCGCGGCACTTGCCCGCCGATTCGGCCAACACGTCGATGACATTGCGGTTCTCGAGTCGACGTGGGTCGATACGTTAATCACGGTCCTGAATTTCAAGTTCGTGACATTCTTGCTATTCATTATCGGCCTGATTGCCGTCTATGTGGAAATGGCTGCACCAGGAATTGGCATCGGTGGGCTGATTGCGGGGCTCTGCTTTGGTCTGTTCTTTTGGAGTCGTTTTCTGGGCGGTACGGCTGGCTGGCTGGAGGTCGTCCTATTTCTCGCTGGTATCTCGTTCTTGTTGGTCGAGCTGTTTGTACTGCCAGGTTTCGGAGTTGCTGGGCTCACCGGTTGCCTTCTGATGGGTGTCAGTTTGGTCATGGCAACACAACGATTCGAAGGAGCAGATGGATGGTCGACCTCCAATTTGCTTGGAACGCTGCTAGTACTTTCCGGCTCCGGAGTGGCATCGCTCGTGGGCATGTTTGTGGCCAGCAAGTACTTCGGCGGGTTAAAGCTCTTCAAACGCATGACGTTGGAACCACCGACGCCTGCCGTCGCGACCGCGGGAACACTCGCATCAGGGGCCGCTGCCGCCAAAGTGCCTCCCTTATCTGTTGGAGACATTGGCGTCACCGATTCAGCTTTGCGACCCTCTGGCAGAGTGCTTTTTGGAGAAGACTTTCGCGACGTCGTAGCT
>CAYQMZ010000058.1:0-1306 GCA_964418725.1 uncultured Pirellulaceae bacterium | reverse complement strand
TAGCTGACGGATCGTTCGTCGACAAAGGCACGCGCGTTCGCGTAACGAAAATCAGTGGCACGCACATCACGGTTCGCGAGATCGAGGACGAGTGACAGTGGTCGATCCCACTTCCTCAGGCACACCCCTTCGAGCCTCACACGTAGTGGAAGTTGCCAAACTTCCCAGCCGCACCGCCGCTCAAGCCTCCCCTCAACCGGCCACCACACACTCCAATCCGTGCGTACCAACCAGTGGGTTCTAACCGCCGATCTGATACATGGCTCGTTCGGGCCGAGCAAAGTCTAGCGAGTCTTGTCCGTGGCCTTTCTTCTTTGCACTGATCGCATCGCGGACTAACTGCAAGAGCTGCACGTCGGATCCACCGCCACGCATAATGGCCCTTGCGTCCCATTCCGCGTCAGAGAACAGACAATTCCGAATCTGCCCTTCGGCCGTGATTCGCAGTCGATTGCAAGTCTCACAGAACGGTTCGGAGACTGAGTTAATCAACCCGATCCGACCGCCACCATCTGCGAACTCGTAATCCATCGCGGGCTGACTGGTGTCGGTCCTTTTCGCGTGAACAAGATCGCCAAATTCTTCACGCAATATCTCTCTGATCTTTGCCCCCGTGAGGACTTGGGCTTCCTGCCATTGTTGTTCCGCATCCAAAGGCATGAACTCAATGAACCGAAGCTCCATCTGCTGCTCGCGAGCAAAATGAGCCAACGGTACGATTTCGTTTTCAGTCAGTCCCTTGATTGCGATCGCGTTTAATCGAGTGCGCTGAAAACCTGCCGCTTTCGCCGCAGCGATGCCATCGAGAACTTTCTGCAAACCTGACCGACGTGTAATCTGCTGAAACGTTTCTTCCTGAAGTGTATCCAGCGACACGTTCAGCCTGTCGAGCCCGGCGGCCTTCAATGACGAAGCGTGTTGCTCCAGCAGAACACCGTTCGTCGTAAGCGCGATGTCGCGAATTCCGTCGACCGCTCGCAATCGCGAAATCAGTTCCGACAGATCGTTTCGCACCAACGGCTCACCGCCCGTTATTCGCAGCTTATCAACACCAGCGGCAGCCACCACTTTCACGAAGCGGACAATTTCCTCGAACGACAACAATTCCTCACGCGGCTTAAACTGAATTGCCTCGTCGGGCATGCAGTAAAAGCAGCGGATGTTGCAGCGATCCGTGACACTAATCCGGAGATTTGTATGCACACGACCGTACTGGTCGATCAAGCTGGGACTGTCTTGCTGGCTATTCGAAGTCATGGTGAATCCATCATATATGCGGACCACCAGCGACGAAACCGGTTGCGGC
>CAYQMZ010000057.1:12511-17831 GCA_964418725.1 uncultured Pirellulaceae bacterium | reverse complement strand
AGGTTGGCCGCGACAGTTTACTTGTCGAACCACTTTTGCAGCGTGTGCAGCGTCGTGGCACGGCCGGCTCGGGCGATCGATGTTGTCAGAGGGATTTCCTTCGGACATACAGCAACGCAGTTTTGAGCATTGCCGCACATCTGAATGCCGCCTGGTTCTGTTAACGCATCTAGTCGCTCGCCAGATTGCATCTGTCCGATGGGGTGCGAGTTGAACAGCATTGCCTGGCTGATGGCGTGAGGTCCGACAAACGACTCGTCGTAAGCCTCTTTTTGTCGTGCTTCAAAATCCTCGTCAGTTTCGCCGTCGCGTTGCTTCAGCTCTACCTTGGTGTACTGCGGGCAGGCTTCGAGGCAGCACCCGCAACTCATGCATTGGCTGAGTGGATAGGTGGACTCTTGGGCGTCGCGAGATTGTTGCGGTCCAGGACCCAAATCGTAGTAGCCGTCTACCGAGACCCATGCTTTGACTTTCTCTAGAGCCTTGAACATGCGTCCTCGGTCAACGACCAAGTCGCGGACGACAGGGAATTTCGTCATCGGGCGAAGGGAGATCGTAGGTTCTTCGTCAAGCAGGTTGTCGACGAGCGCCGTGCACGCTTGGCGAACTCGCCCGTTAACCACCATGGTGCAAGCGCCGCAAACCTCCTCTAGGCAGTTGCAGTCCCATGCCACAGGAGCCACTTTGCCGCCGTCAGCTGATTCGCTTTTGGCAGCAATCTTTTGCAGCGTGCTGATGATGTTCATACCTTGTTCGTACTCGACCTTATGTCGTTCCCAGTAGCTGGCTTCACCGGGAGCCTTCTGGCGAAGGATACGAACTTCGAATGAGTGCGGTGCACTAGCGTGATCGATCATAGGTAAACTCTGCTACGCGAGGCGACTGTAGGTTTGTATTCAGGCGAAGGTGAAATTAGGCCGAGCCGACCTTTTCTTGGCTGCCAGACTGTGACGCGCCGTTATCGGAGGCACGCTTTGCTTGTCGTTCTTTCCAAGTGTTCATGATGACGTCTCCTCCGACGATGCCATAAAGTCGTGGCCGCGGAGGAATCGATCCGGTATCGACGTCTTCGTAATTCAGCTCAGGCTGATCTCCCTTCCAAGTGGCGACGGTCGACTTCAACCACTTAGCGTTGTTTTCCTCGAAGCGGTCACACCATGCTTCCGCCTGACGCTTGCGTTCTGCATCGTCCTCGGCATCCACTCCGGGCAGTTGGAAGTCTGGTTTGTAGTGAGCACCGCGACATTCGTCACGATTCCTTGCACCTTTCAAGATCGTCTTGGCCAGCGGGAACATATCCAGCAGTGCTTTGGTGAATACGACATTTTGGTTCGTCCACTGTCCGCTATCCGACAACGAGCACTTCTTGGCTCGGTCAGAAAGATCGTTGACCTTCTGGATCGCGTCGTCCAACTGGTCGTTCTTGCGAACTACGGTCGCGGCGCTTGTCATGATGTTCCCGAGTTCCTGATGCAGGAGGTACGGATTCTCGCCACCGGATTGGCTAAGCAACGAACTGTGTTTCTGCTCGTGTGCTCGCTGTGCTTGTTCATACAGTGACGATGGCGAATCGAGACACGAGCCACCCGGAACTTGTTTCAGCCAGTTTTGGACACCAGGTCCGACGAACAACCCTGTGAAAATACAGCTCAACAGCGAGTTAGCGCCTAGGCGGTTCCCGCCGTGATACTGGTAGTCACATTCGCCGATGGCAAACAGTCCTGGGATGTTTGTTTGGTGATTAGTAGGCGATCCGGGCAGTAGGCCGCCGTCGCCATTCTTTTCGTAATCGGCCCACAAACCGCCCATGCTGTAGTGAACCGCCGGGAAAATCTTCATCGGATGATCGCGAGGATCGACGGCCTGGAATTTCTCGTAGATTTCTAGGATGCCGCCCAGCTTGCGATCGAGTTCCTTACGAGGAATATGCGTTAGATCCAGATAGACGCACTGTCGATCTTTCTCGACGCTACGTCCCTCGTTGATGCAGACGTCGAAGATCTCACGCGTGGCAATGTCGCGCGGCACGAGGTTGCCGTACTCGGGATAGCGTTCTTCTAAGAAGTAGTAACGTTCGCCTTCGGGGATCTCAAGCGGGTCACGAGCGTCACCGGGTTGACGAGGTACCCAGACGCGACCGCCTTCGCCCCGAGCCGATTCGCTCATGAGTCTCAGTTTGTCGGCGCCCGGGATCGCAGTTGGGTGAACCTGCAGGAACTCTCCGTTGCCGTACTTGGCTCCAACTTGGAACGCTCGACTCACGGCACTTCCGGTGCAGGCCATCGACATCGTGGAGCGACCGAAGACCAATCCGCAGCCGCCCGTCGCTAGGATCACTGCATCCGCAGGGAACGTGCGGATTTCCATGGTTGTTAGGTTTTGTCCGACGCAGCCACGGCAGATGCCGTTGTCGTCCATGACGGGACCCAAGAAGTCCCAGTACTCGTACTTGTTCACCTTGCCGGCGGCTTCCCAGCGACGAACTTGTTCGTCCAAGGCGTATAGCAATTGCTGGCCCGTTGTGGCGCCGGCGAAAGCTGTTCGCTTGTAGAGTGTTCCGCCGAAACGCCGACGATCCAAATAGCCTTCCGTTGTGCGATTAAAAGTCACGCCCAGGCGATCCATCAGGTCGATGACCTTCGGAGCCCAGTAGGCCATTTCCTTAACGGGTGGTTGGTGCTGAAGAAAGTCACCGCCGTACACCGTGTCGTCGAAGTGCTTCCACTCGTTGTCGCCCAGCTGACGCGTTTGATCGTTGACGCTGTTGATTCCGCCTTGAGCGCAAACACTATGCGATCGTTTGACGGGAGTGAGGCTCATGATGTCAACGCTGACTCCGATCTCGGCCAACTTCATCGCCGCAGCCAAGCCTGCAAGGCCACCGCCAATGATCATTACTCTTTGTTCAGCCATAGTTCTTCTCTCACTCAGTTGGCGTCGCGTTCGAAACGACGTAACGGGCTCAGTCGTGTTTTGTGTGTGGTGGGCGGTGTCTTACAGTGAGTCCGCCGCACCGTCGGTTGGGGTGTCTACGGCCGCTGCCTCAACTCCATGCGAATCCGCTTCGTCGTCCGAATCACTTCCGTGATCGGCATGGTCTTCGCCGTGGTCGAATTTGTGACTGTCAGCTGGAACGGCGCCAATCGCGACCTGCTGGTCGAACATTTTCTTCTCGACTTCTTTCGACGCCGCGATGTCTTCTTCGCTCATTGTTGAGAACCCGGTCAGGGCCCCCATGCTGACGAACGACAGGAAGACACCAAAGGCGATGGCCAGCCAGTTGGCACGACGTTGTGCAGCTGGGCTAACCCAAAGTCCCCAGGTAATGCCCATCGTCCACAGACCATTTGCGAGGTGGAATACGCAAGACAAAACACCTACCGCATACAGCAACTTGACAATGGGCGAGGCCAGGGCGGCGGCAGCGGTAGAGCCAGCGCTGTAGGGGCGGAATTTGTGTCCACCCAGCGGCTCGGCCACTCCTTCGATCCACCAATCAAAGTGGAACCAACCGTGCATGTGAAAGACATGCCAGAAAATAAATACGAATGCGATCATTCCAGACGCACGCTGCAGCACATAGCGGACGTTGCTGGTGTAGTTGTAACTGCTGGTGTTGGGCATTCCCCCTTTGACGATCACGACACCGATCACGGCGTGGAAAATCAGCGGCAAGAATATGAAGCCCCACTCGACCAATGGCAGCGCTGGTCCCAGAGCGTGGATCTGATAGACCAACGATTGGAACTTTTGCGATGACGCCAAAATACTGCTGTTGGTCAGCAAGTGGATCGTCATGTAGGCACCCACTGGCACGAGACCAGATAGGGAGTGCAGACGGCGAATCAGAAATTCGTTCCGTGCCAAGAAAGACTGGCTGTTTGAGGACTTCTCCACGACAAACTTCTTTGGCTGATTGAGGGCTGGCACCTAACCTCGGGCATCGACCGCCCGAGAACGTCGACCCGGTAGTATCTATGAGCTCGGAATTATGAGCAAGCCAACCTCGCTCGATGAACGGTCCGTTGAAGAAACCCGCACCTAGACTGTGCGTTTTAACGCAGATGATCGCTCGCGAATGAAATTAGTCTGAAATCAGCAAGCCCGTTGACGCCAAGGCTGACTCATGGACTGGACCACAGGGACCATCAATTGGATTGAGAAAATCAGAAGGATACACCCGGCTTCGTTAGACCCCGGCTGAGCTCGAGGCCGCGGAGCCATCACGTGGCGGAGCGTGCACTATTAGTTGTCCCTTAAAAAGCGGACGATGATGAAGGCACCTGAAAGGCCACCTAAAGCGCCCGTTGTCGTGCTGAGAGCCGATATCACAACGAGCGCTACGCTCACGTCGGAGTCGATCAGTAGAAGCATTGCCGCAGAGAAGAATCCAGCCAGCGCGCCACTAGTGAAGCCGACAGCAACGATTTTCGCTCGATCACTCGCAAAGTTGATGAGTCGCGGCAAGCTGTTCGCGCACAGGAACACAGAAGTCACGGCGGGAACGAATGCTACCAGCAAACCGACTACCATCCCCACGAGCAGGAGTCCAAGCGAATAGACGATCGTGAAACCAACGCCTGCTCCGAAAACAGCCCCACTGATCGCGATAGTCGCGACGAGCACTGCGGCTTCATGACGATGCAAGTCACCCTTCGGCCCCTCAGTCGCCGGACCGGTCGTGGCTTCTAGAGAAATTGAAGGTGCTTCGTACGGATTGGTGGAAGTCATCGAGGCCGTTCTTCTTCGAGTTCAAGCCGGCAGCGAAAAATCGAAGCTGCAGGCAAAAAAAGAGCCGCCCTTATGGGGCGGCCCGTTTCGTCGCTCGCGTTATCCGTGTGCGTTACTGCACTGCGTCTTTTAGCTTCTTCAAAGCGGTGACTTTGACAACATTCTTCGCTGGTTGTGCTTTGAACGTTCTCATTTCGCCAGTGAAAGGGTCTTTGCCTTCTCGCTCGGGTTTGGCTTCTTTCCGAACGACTTTCACCTTGAGCATCCCCGGTACGTTGAAAACTCCCGGTCCGCCTTCTTTCAGGTTGTCAGCGATGAGTTTCGTCAATTCTTCGAAGAACTCATTCACTTGCGGCTTCGTGAGGCCAGTTGCCTCAGACAATGCGTTTAGTACTTCGGTTTTTGTTAACGGTTTGCCGTCTGCAGACATTCAATGTTCCTTTCGATAGTTTCCGAGCAGAGCTCGGGGATACGAAGCAATTAAGTAGTCGCTCCAAAAACTGCTCCCACCTTTGGTGCCGTCTTCTCGTTTGCTCATCACTTCTTGGCTGGGTTTGCTTGCAATGCTACTACTACAGCAGAAAAACTG
>CAYQMZ010000057.1:3707-12501 GCA_964418725.1 uncultured Pirellulaceae bacterium | reverse complement strand
GACTGTGGTCGACCGCAAGCAAACCATTGGTGGGCCAGCAGCCGTTATTTTCGGGTTTTTGCGGGGCCAGTCGAGTGACTTGCGGCGTTTTCCAGGGGTAAATCTCCAGGAATTTGAAGTTCCTGGTCGGTCCTGATAACGTATAAAGTGTTGTGAGGTAACACTTTATGCTGCATGCGAGCGACCTGCCGCTGCTCTTTATACGAAGGATCCGAACCTTGTTTCGCTTTTTTGCGGGACACACGGCTGCCGGAACGCACCGCAAACCAAGTTTCATTGAGCTACGAAACGCCTGAAGTTAGATGATCGAAACGCCCCAACTACTGATCTCTGATGACGACCGTGATTTTCGCGTCACGCTTCAGTCCGTCTTCGATCGAAGCGGCTTCGGCACAATCCTGGCCGCAAATGGCGAGGAGGCTGTTGAGATCGTCAAACAGGAAACAGTCCACGTTGTGCTGATCGATATGCACATGCCGAAGAAGACTGGACTGGAAGCAATCCGCGAAATCAAAGAACTGAGCGAATCGATTCCCTGCATTCTGATTTCGGCCGCACTGGATGACACCATTCGCGAGGAGGCGACCGACGCATTCTCTTTATTGGAGAAGCCGGTCAACTTTCAAAAAGTCCGCGCGACGGTCGGATCTGCTTTGGCTGAAATCTACGGCTGGGATCAGTCTTAGTCACCAAGAGTGGCCGTTAGTCAGCAGTATGCAAACACCGCTGACTAATCTAAACAAAGCACTGGGCTGAACAGAGTGCAGTTAGCTCTTAGCCTTCTGCCGCACGCTTCTCTGATGGTTCGTTCGATACCATGGGGCGTTTCATTGCGGACCGAGTGTTGGTTCCCGGAACAACAACAGGGCCGCTTGAGTTTTCGTCGACGATCTTCTTCAACTCGATCGCCTCAACCGATTCGACTTCCATCAGACGCTTTGACAACGCAACCAACGCATCGCGGCGTGTGTGCAAGATCTCGCGAACCTTTTCCAACGACTCGTCGACGATTCGTTTTACTTCGCGATCGATTTCGCGAGCGGTTTCTTCGCTCATGCTGTGAAGCGTTTCTTGACTCTGGCCAGCGAGGAATGCTGGACCGGAATTGTCTCGATACGTAATGCGTCCCATGCGACTCATTCCGTAGTCCATGACCATACTGCGCGCGATTTCAGTGGATCGTTCCAGGTCGTTGCTGGCACCAGTCGAGATGTCTTCAAACACCATTTCTTCCGCCACGGTTCCGGCCAGCAAAACCTGGATGCGACTTTCCAGTTCGCCTTGCGTCATCAGGTAGCGATCACTTTCGGGTCGCTGCATCGTGTAACCCAACGCAGCAAAGCCGCGTGGAATGATGGAAACTTTGTGCACCGGGTCAGTGTTGGGCAGGCTATACGCCACCAGTGCATGGCCACTTTCGTGGTAAGCAACACGCACTTTTTCGTCTTCGTTCATGACCCGCTGCTTCTTTTCGAGCCCAGCGGTTACGCGTTCGACGCCTTCATTGAATTCGTCCATGCCCACGTTGGATTTGTCTTTGCGTGCCGCCAAAAGTGCAGCTTCGTTCACAAGATTGGCCAAGTCAGCGCCCACAAATCCTGGGGTAATCGCGGCAACCTGATCCAGTTTGACGTCGGCGTCCAAACGCACGCTTTTCACGTGGACCTTCAAGATGTTCTCGCGTCCGCGGACATCGGGACGGTCGACGAGTACTTGACGGTCGAAACGTCCTGGACGCATCAAAGCTTGGTCAAGCATTTCGGGACGGTTGGTGGCGGCGACGACGATGATGCCCAGGTTGGGCTCGAATCCGTCCATTTCAACGAGTAGTGCGTTGAGTGTTTGTTCGCGTTCGTCGTGTCCACCGACGGCGCTGGTTCCTCGCGATTTGCCCAAGGCATCCAGTTCGTCGATGAAGATGATACAGGGTGCCTTGCCTTCAGCTTGTTGGAACATGTCTCGCACGCGTGCCGCACCGACACCGACGAACATCTCGACGAAGTCCGAGCCCGAAAGGCTGAAGAAAGGGACACCTGCTTCACCTGCGATAGCTTTCGCAAGCAGAGTCTTCCCGGTACCAGGAGGGCCAACGAGTAAAACACCGCGTGGGATCCGTCCGCCAAGCCTTTGGTATTTCTCCGGAGCACGAAGGAAGTCAACGACTTCTTTCACTTCGTCGACCGCTTCGTCGATGCCTGCCACCGCGTTAAACGTGACGGCCAGGTCTTCCTGTGCGTAGAGTTTTCCCTTGCTGCGGCCAAACGTCATGGGCGATCCTGCTCCACCAAGACGGCGAAGCATGAAGTAGATCATGCCTAGGAATAGCACCGTGATGAAGATAGTGGGGGCGTAAGACTCCCATGCTGACGGTCCACCTTGTTCAGAAAAGTCCTTGATGCCGGCAGCCTTAATGGCGTCGCGGATTTCTTTGTTAAGGCCTTCGTCGTTCTGCTTGTCTGCAGTGAAAGCAATGTATTCTGGTTTGACGGGACGAACTGTCTTGATCGTGCCTGATTTTTGGCTGGCGATCCGCGTTGCTTCGTCCACTTCTTCGGGAGTCTTTTCAGCGGCTTGCGTGGCAACCTGTTCCGGTTCTTGTTCCGCCGCTACTTCGTGGCTGTCTGACTCGGGATCGGAGGTATCTTCGCCGCCGTCGGTCTGCTGACTGGAGCCTGGGGCGGTGTTCGCGAGTTGTTCTTCGGCGGTGGGCGTTTCGTTCGTCGGCTCTGGTTTCGTGGCCGCGATGGACTCTTCGGCTTTGTCGGTTTTCTTGTGGCGTTTGTGTCGCGTGACTTGGCCCGTAACCGTGTAGGTGCCCAGCTCAATCTCTTTCAGATTGGTCACATACGTTTCGCTACCGCTCTTCTCGTCGACCTCAATGACAACTTCGCCGTCTCGGATCAGCGTCATCACTTCTGTTACGGTCAGCTCAACCGATGGGCTCCGCATCATGTAGACGGCCAAAAAGACCGCCGCCAAGCCAAAAAGGAGCAACGCGGAGAAGAAATTGAAGTTCGAATTGCCTTTTTCGGAGCTCATATGGGTAACTGCGTGGGGGACACTTATCGGGGAAGTCATTCATTGGCGGCTGAGTTTCATTGTATCAATGGCACTTTCTCTGTCGCGAATTCACAACGGGCCCCCTCGAAGCAAGTAGTGAATTGAGTCCGGTTTTGCGGGGTCTGGCGGTATTTCGTGTTGCGCCCGGCTCCTGCTGCTTTGGTAGCGTATGCGCGCAGTGCATCTAGGCTATGCCCACTAGTTCGGGCTACAGTTGTGTCGCACTTGTTGGTGAAATGGACCACTCCTACAATGCCACGCCCACTAGCGACCGCGAAATTCGCCTTTTTGAAGGTTTCTGCATAAGCCTCTGCCGTTCACGACGAAGGATCATTTGCGAGCATTCGAGGTCGTTGACGGCGAGATCAGGCTATCTGTACTAGAAACAATTGGTTCCCTGAAGGACCAAACAATTCAGCCTCCGAACATATGTCCGACATACGCAACATCGTCGTTCTCGGTTCAACCGGAAGTATCGGTCGGAGCACGTTGGACGTTGTTGAATCGCAATCCGAGTTCCGAATTGTCGCCATCAGTGCTCATCGAAAACTGGCGGAGGCCGCGGAGCAGTGTCACCGCTTTCAGATTCCGACGCTGATTGCGACGGACCCGGATGCAGCCAGTCAGTTTGATCGGTCCCTGCTGCCAAGCGATACCAAACTGGAACTTGGCCATGAGGCAATCGAAGACAACGTTACGCGATCGGATGTGGATACCGTGGTATCCGCGATCGTTGGCAGTGCCGGGCTGCGTGGTTCGTGGGCGGCCGCCGAAGCTGGGAAGCGCATTGCGTTAGCAAACAAGGAGACGCTAGTTGTCGCTGGTCCGTTGATGATGGAACTCGCCAATCGACGCGGTGCCAAGATCATTCCCGTCGACAGCGAACATAGCGCCATTTTCCAGTCCATCCAAGCGGGACACCGAGGCGACCTGGAACGCGTCATTCTGACGGCCAGCGGTGGTCCGTTTCGTGACTTACCAGTTCAAGAACTGCAAAACGTGACCTTGGATCAGGCACTGCGGCACCCAACGTGGGACATGGGACCCAAAATAACGATCGATTCGGCGACGATGTTAAACAAGGCCCTGGAAGTCATCGAAGCCCGTTGGCTTTTCGAGCTGGATGCCAGTCAGATCGAGGTAATGATCCACCCGCAGTCGGTCATTCATTCGATGGCGGAGTTTCAAGACGGATCCGTGATCGCACAGCTCAGTCCGCCCGATATGCGGCTTCCAATCCAATATGCACTCACGTATCCCGAGCGAACCACCGGGGTCGCCAACCGGTTCGATTGGACGAAATCGCACGAACTCACGTTTGATCCACCGGATCTCGAGCGTTTTCCCGCATTGTCGCTAGGCTTTGAAGTAGCGGAAAAAGGTGGAACTGCCGGTGCCGTGCTGAACGCAGCCAAAGAAAAAGCCGTACAACTCTTTATCGATGGTGAATTAGCGTTCCACGAAATCGTGGGCGTTTGCCGCGACGTTTTGAATCATCATGACTTTGACCCCAGTCCGTCGCTTGAGGAATTGATGCAAGCTGACAGTTGGGCTCGCCAGGAGGTAGATCGATGGACGATAGCATCTTGATTGCAGGACTGCTCAGTCCATCCAACTTGATCGCATTAGGCAAAGCCGGTTTGGGGCTTGGCTTCGTCATCTTCGTGCACGAGCTCGGGCACTTTCTGGTGGCCAAGGCGTGCGGCGTGAAGTGCGAGAAATTCTACGTTGGCTTCGATCCGCCGATCAAAATCGCCGGGATCAATTTGCCGCGTACGTTGTTCAAGAAGCAATGGGGCGAGACCGAATACGGAATCGGTATCGTGCCGTTGGGCGGCTATGTGAAAATGCTTGGGCAGGACGACAATCCCGCCAACGCCGCCGCGGAAGCCGAACGTATCAAACTAACTGGTGAGCAACTTGATCCGCGTAGCTACCCGGCGAAGAGCGTCCTGCAACGCATGGCGATCATCTCTGCCGGCGTTGTTTTCAACATCATCTTTGGCGTCATCTTGGCTGCCGTCGCTTACAAAATGGGCGTTATCTACGCGCCGACGGTAATTGGTGGGGCAAACGTCGGTGATCCAGCCTGGTACGCCGGGGTGCGTCCCGGTGATCGAATTGTCTCTCTCGATCCCGACGATCCCGACAGTGACACACTGCGATTCCTGAACGATCTGAAGTTCAAGCTGTTTTCGCTGAAGAACAACGAGGGCGCAACGATCGACATGCGCCTTAAGGATACCGACGGGGAAGTGCGTCCACTGACGATCGAACCGTTCTCCGGGTATGCCAAGCAAGTCGGAATGCCAGCAATTGGTGTTTGGATGGCAGAGCAACCGATCGTCTATCGTGTCATTGATGGATCCGTTGCTCAGAAGGCTGGCCTGCTACCAGGAGACCGAGTCGAGGCGATTACCGTAAACGGTGAGCGGACCGTTGTTGACCCAGAAGGTCCCGGCGTTGAATTGCAGGCGGTCTTGGCGAAGTCGCAACATTTACCCATCACGCTATCCGTAGCTCGCACGGACAAGGAAACCGAAACCGAGTCTAAGCACGATTTAGATATCGGGGTTGAGCAGGGCAAACGCTTTGGCTTGGAGCTTTCGATGGGGCCAATTCAGTGTATCCAGAAAGGCTCCGTGGCAGAGCAAATTGGGCTCGAGGTCGGCGACATCATTACGAAGATCGATGATCAACCGATTGGCGACCCGCTCACGCTGCCACTGCGTTTGCTGGATTACATCGACCAGGAAGTAGAGCTGTCGGTTCAGCGAGCCGACTCGACGCAAAAGATTAAGGCAGTCATTCCAGCTCCTTTGATTGAGTCAAAAATTCGTCGACGTAACGCACCAATTGGTTTGGACGCATTGGGGATCGGCTACGCCATGTATCCCACAGTAACTGGCGTTGTCGCAGGCAGTCCCGCCGCCGAAGCGGGTATGCAGGCGGGCGATGTTCTCGAATCCGTCAGAATGGCGTTGCCTGATCAACCCATTCCCGAAGACCAGCGTTGGAAGGTACTTCCCGAGTTTCAAGAGTATCGCGCAAAACGCCAAAACAACCGACTGCTCGAGGCATGGGAACTGGACAAGCCAGTGCTGGTCGACAAAGAACACAACAACTGGCCATTCGTTGTGCATTCGATGCAAAGCGGAATCCTCGAATTCGAAGTCGATGTGACTTTCAAACGCGGTAGCGAAGTCAAAACTGTGCATCTGGAGCCGGCACAGTCGAACAGCGTCGTCAACACATCGCGAGGTATGGACCTGAAACCTTATGAGGAAGTCCGCGTCGCTGAGACTTGGTCGGAAGCGTTTGCCCTGGGGCGGCGTGAAGTCTGGGAAGGGATGCAGCAGGTCGTCTTTCTGTTGCGAAAGATCTTTTCGAATTACAAGCAGCTTGGCGGACCTATCACGATCGTTACGGCAGCCACGATGGAAGCCAGTGAAGGCATCCCTCGATTGCTAATCTTCCTAACGATGCTCAGTGCAAACTTGGCCGTGTTGAACTTCTTGCCGATCCCTGTTCTCGATGGCGGGCACATGGTGTTTTTGGCATGGGAGGGCATCGTCGGTAAGCCTGTTGACGAGCGGATCCAAATGACGTTGACGCTAATTGGCTTCTGCTTGCTGATGAGTCTAATGATCTTCGTCTTCGGACTCGATATCAGTCGCCTGATGGGCTGACCGCGGCACTTCTATTCACTGCCTGAGACCAAAGCGAAAGAATGCAGCTTGCAGTACGTCCAAAATGGATACTCTTCGACGCTGCTGACACGTTGCTTCGTCCTACGCCAGGCGTAGCCGACGTTTATTGCGAGATCGCCGACCGGCATGGCGTTATTGCGAATCGTCGGGAAATCAAATCTCGTTTCGCGCCTGCGATCAGAAAACACTTTGCAGATGAGCGTGCCAGTGAGTCGCTCGACAAGAATCGTTGGCGGGCACTGGTGTTCGATGTGCTGCAAACGGACAACCAACAGCTGTTCGACGAGCTGTGGGAGCATTTTGCACGTCCTTCCAGTTGGGAACTCTTTGAAGATGTCGAGATCGCGTGGAGCGAGTTGACAGAGTTGGGTTACCAGCTGGCGATCGCCTCGAACTTTGATGCTCGGCTCTTAGGAATCGTTCAGCACCTACCACCTATCTCAACTGCTAAACACGTGTTTATTTCGTCTCAGTTGGGCTACCGCAAACCTAGCAAGAAATTCTTTGCGAAAATCGAGGACGCTTTGGGTTGCGAGGGCAATGAACTACTGCTGGTCGGCGACAACGAAACGGCAGACTATGGGGGTGCGGTATCAGCGGGATGGCAAGCGATTCATTTGGTTCGACGCGACGAGCAGCTCTCGTCGTCTCAGGTGCATTCACTTCGAGAACTCAGTGAGTTGCTAGCAAAATAGCAGTCGTGAAATCGCCGCAAAGAGTTGGGTGGCTTGCACTCCACACTTTCGTATTGCTGGGCTTCGAAGACAACGGCTACTATTCAGTCAGTCGGTCCGCTTTTGCCGGAGGCCGAAGTGCCACGTGGAATGGAGTCCACCGTCATGCAACTTTCTCTACAAGAGGCTGCCGAGTTAATTGGCGGCACGTACCACGGGTCAGAACAGCTTGTCATTCGCGGTACCGGTACGATCAGTTCGGCGCGTCAGGGTGAGATTACGTTTGCCGAATCGGCCAAGGCGCTAGAGCAGCTTGAAAAATCACCGGTCGAAGTTGTGTTGGTCCCGCATGATCTAGAGCCAACCGACCGAGCGTACATCCAGGTTGAGCATGTTCGCGAATCGTTTGCCAAGCTGGTGATGCATTTTCGCCCAACGCGATCGATCGCCAGGATTGGTGTGAGCCCCGCGGCGCACGTTAGTCTCACTGCGAAGATTGCACAGGACGTAGATATCTTTCCCGGCTCGTTTGTTGGTGAGGATGTCGAGATTGGTCCCGGGACAACCATTCACGCCAACGTGACGATCATGGACGGTTGTCGCATTGCAGAGAACGTGACAATCTATCCCGGCGCAGTTCTTTACGAGGACACGATCGTGGGTGCCCGCTGTATCCTGCATGCGAACTGTGCCATTGGTGCGTATGGCTTCGGTTACGACACCAACGCCAGTGGGGAACACAAACTGGGTGCTCAATACGGTTACGTCGAAATCGAGTCAGATGTCGAGATCGGTGCTGCGTCGACAGTCGATCGTGGGTCCTATGGTGCGACGACGATTGGCGTGGGCACCAAAGTCGACAATCAAGTTCAGATCGCTCACAACTGCCGAATCGGTCGACACAATATTCTGTGCTCCCAAGTTGGGATCGCTGGAAGCAGCACGACAGGTGACTACGTGGTCATGGCCGGGCAGGTTGGTATTCCGGATCATTGCCACATTGGTGACCAAGTTCGAATTGGCGCTAAGTCGGGCGTTATGCGTGATGTGCCAAACGGCCAGACCGTATTGGGGATTCCTGCTACGCCGGAACGGCAGCAGATGCAGCTTCTAGCTGCCTTACAGCGACTGCCGGAAACAAGAAAGCAAGTTCGCGCGATGCAACGCGTTGTCGACGAACTGAAAACGCGCATGGACGGTGATCACGGAGCAGCCGCCCAACGCGACGCAGCCTAATTCACGCAAGGTGATCACAATTCCGTCATTAGCCTGAATCGGTTTCTAAGACACTCTATCGACACCCATCCCGCCCCATCATTTATGCGGCGCGACGAAGTATCAGTGCCATGA
>CAYQMZ010000057.1:0-3697 GCA_964418725.1 uncultured Pirellulaceae bacterium | reverse complement strand
TTCACAATTCCGTCATTAGCCTGGATCGCGTTCCAAAGTCACTCTATCGACACCCATCCCGCCCCAACACAAATGCGTGGCGACGAAGTATCAGTGCCATGAAGTCCGAACACACTGACTCCACAAACGCGACCTCTGACGGGCAACTGCGGCACCAAACCGTGGGTGTATTGGCGGCGTGGGGACGTTACCCCATCGTTGTCGCCGAAGCCTTACGTGCGCAGGGTGCTCGGGTGATTGGGCTGGGCGTTAAGGATCATGTGGATCCTCACTTTGCTGAACTCTGCGACGAATACAGCACCGTTGGACTGGCGAGACTGGGGGCTGCTGTTCGCTTCTTCAAGTCACACGACGTTACTGCGGCCACGATGGCTGGCAAGATTCACAAGCGACTGATCTTCCAACGATTTCTGTGGCTGAAACATGTACCAGATTTGTTGTTCATCCGTACGTTTTACCCGCATTTCATAACAGCGACCCGCGATCGGAAGGACGACACGATGCTTGGGACGATTGTTGATACCTTTGCCAACTTCGGAATCCATTTCGCGCCGGCGACGGATTTTGCTCCTGAGCTTTTGGTTCGCGGAGGAATGATCGCGGGGAGCTTTCCATCGTTCAAGCAACAGAAGGACATAGAGTTTGGGTGGAAGCTTGCCTCGGAAATGGGGCGACTGGATATCGGACAGAGCGTTGCCGTCAAAGGTCAGGCCGTGCTTGCTGTCGAAGCGGTCGAGGGAACGGACGAATGTATTCGGCGAGCCGGTGAACTTTGCCCTTCCGGTGGGTTCACAGTTGTCAAGATTGCAAAACCTCAGCAAGACATGCGATTTGACGTACCCACTGTTGGCGTGGGAACTCTAGAAACAATGCGTGCGGCGGGCGCTAAGATTCTGGCGGTACAAGCTGAGAAGACTATTTTTCTGGACCAAGATCGCATTTCTGAATTGGCAAAGAAGTGGGGTATCCAGGTCGTTGCTTTGCACGAGCCAAAAGCTGACTTTGCGGGCGAGTTCGCGCGGGTAGCTTAATCCCTGAAGCCAAAGTTCGAGAAGCTGTGCGGATTAAACCGGTCCGCGGCAAGCCGTTTTGAACGCAGGCGTTGAATCCTACTGCACAACGGGTGGTTTATTGCGGTATAACGGTACAACCTGATCTACCCGAAGCACCCATCCCTTCGATGAGTAAGCATGAGTTCGACGGCTTCTAATCCTGTATCTCAAACCGCGTCGTCCGCCTCTTCATCGCGCATACGATCTCTTGACAGCGTGCGAATCTTGGCGACTGGCGGTTTCGTTCCGGACAACATCGTCCGAAACGAGGATTTAGCTGAATTGGGCTACGACGCTGATTGGATTATCCAGCGAACGGGCATTCGGGAACGGCGACATGCTCCGCCCACGATGGCCACAAGCGACATGGCCGTGGCTGCTGCCGAACAGTGTATTCAGCAGATTGATGCGAATCCTGACGAGATCGATTTGTTGATCGTTGCCACGATGACTCCTGATGCTCCGATTCCATCCACGGCATGCATTGTCCAGGAGCGACTGGGAATCAGTGCGCCGGCGTTTGACGTCAATGCAGCGTGTGCTGGATTCATGTACGGGCTGGCCACGGGCATGCAGTACGTGCACTCTGGCTGTAGTCAGCTTGCCTTGGTGATTGGGGCCGATACGAACTCGCGAGTCGTTAATCCGGCAAACCGCAAAACCTTTCCGCTATTCGGCGATGGTGCCGGGGCGGTTCTGTTGGGCAGTCGAGTGGGCGAGAGTTCACCGACCACCTACACCTTGGGAGCCGACGGCACGGGTAAGGACTTGCTGAAGATCCCAGCGGGTGGTTCGCGATTGCCGATGACCAATGAGTTGGTGGGGTCCGAGCAGCAGTATCTGATGATGGATGGGCGAAGCGTCTTCAAGTGGGCCGTGCGTCTCGTTTCCGAGACGATTCGTGAGGTCGTTCAGCACGCGGGGTTGGCGTTGGATGACCTGGACCTCATCGTCTTGCATCAGGCAAATCAGAGGATCCTGGACGCGGCAGTTGACGGATTGGGGATTCCTCGCGAAAAACTCGAAATCAATGTCGATCGCTACGGCAACACTTCGGCTGCGAGTATTCCGCTGGGTCTGAACGATGCGGCTCGCGCTGGTCGGCTGAAGGAAGGCGATCGAGTCCTTATCTGTGGATTCGGTGCAGGGTTGGCTTGGGGTACGGCGATTCTTGAGTGGTAGCTCAAACGTCGGCGAACTGAGCCCTTAAGCGTCGCAGCGGGCGACTTTCTAAAGCGCCGATTACCGGTTTTCCGATCGGAATCGCGATACGCATCGACAACGCGCGGCTGGGTCTGTTAGCTTTCGCAAGCAACGATAAGAATACAGCGTTGAGCTGATGGCTCGACCGGTGCTGAGACCTAAGGAAACCTGCTCAGCAGCCGAACGCTAGAGGCCGCGGTGCCGTTTCGGATTCATCTCGATTCCGAACGTTGTCTGCTGCCGGCGTCAGCTTGTGATCACAATCAATCACGGACAGAAGATATGAGCAATCCACTACTCGTCGATTCCGGCCTTCCTCTTTTCGATCAAATCAAAGCGGAACATGTTGAACCTGGTGTAGCCACAATCCTCGAAAAATCGGCGGCTTTGCTTGCCGAGGCTGAGGCCGCCCCGAAAGGCGACTGGGATGCGTTAATGGATCCGCTGCGAAAGATTGATTTGTTGTTCGAGTATGGATGGTCGCCCGTAAATCATCTATTGGGTGTGGCGAACAATGATGAGTTGCGCAAGGTCCATGAGCAGGCACTGCCAAGCATCGTGCAGTTCAGCTTGAAGTTGAAGCAAAGCAAACCAATCTATGAACGCTACTGTGCGCTTCGCGATTCCGATGACTGGGCGAGTACCGACAGCGCTCGCAAACGCATTGTCGAGAAGTCCATCCAGAGTGCCGAGCAGTCTGGCATCGCATTGGATGGAGCGCAACAGGAACGATTCAACGAGCTTTCGCAAGAACTATCACAGCTTGGCAGTGATTTCTCTAACAATGTGCTTGATGCAACCAAGGAATGGCATCTGGATCTAACGGACACGGCGGATGCCGAGGGGTTGCCGATCAGTTTTCGAAAAATGGCCGCCGCTGCCTGGGCGGAAGCGGACGAAAACGAAGGCGATGCCGATCCTGAAAACGGGCCGTGGCGTATCAAGCTAGATGCTCCCAGCTTCGTTCCTTTCATGGAGCACTGCCGAAACTCGGCACTACGCGAGCAAGCGTATCGAGCTTATGTCACACGTGCGTCCAGTGGTGAACGAGACAACGCAAAGTTGATCGAGAAGATTTTGAAGTTGCGGAAAGAGAAATGTGATCTCTTAGGGTATGACAACTTTGCCGCACTCAGTCTCTCTCGAAAAATGGCCTCAGGCGTTCCTGCAGTTCAGAAGATGTTTGACGAGCTGCTAAGTGCTTCGCTCGAAAACGGAAAGTCGGAACTTGCAGAAATCACCACGCTTGCCAACGAAAGCGGACACGCCGGCGAACTGAAACACTGGGACGTTGCCTTCTGGGCGGAGCGACTGCGAGAGCAGCGTTATGCATTCACGGATGAAGAGCTACGTCCCTACTTTTCACTCGAACGTGTTCTAGATGGTTTGTATTCACTGTGCCACCGGTTGTTCGGCATCACGGTCAAGTCAGCGGATGGGAA
>CAYQMZ010000056.1:16017-18014 GCA_964418725.1 uncultured Pirellulaceae bacterium | reverse complement strand
CAATCGTGCCGCCCTGTTGCACGACAGACCGATCAAGACTGCAGATCAGTTGGGACGATAACCGACTACTCCCAAATAGATCCTGGCTAGTATCTTTGCGTTTGATTGGCTGACCAGAACGAACCTGCGCTCTCAACTTTGCCACAAGATCCAGCCAAGCCCAATAGCTATAGGCCGAGTAAGCAGATGACAGGCCAACTTCGCCAATGACTTCACTGTAGTGTGAACTGCGCGAATCACCACGGCGTCCCTTTAACCCCCACTCGGGGAAAGACGCCGCTCGCATGAGTCGTCGGTTTCGTTCGACGCCGCTTGTTCTCGCCAGCAACTCAAGTGAAGTTCTAGCCACGAAGGGCCAGTCGTCCCGACAGAGCTCAACCAGAGCGTCGTAGTGCTGTGCTGCATTTGACGCAACCACCACACGGGCGGCTGAGATCCGTACAATCGGAGTCTCGTGTTTGAGCAGCTTGCCAAGATCAATGTCTTCACGCTGGGATTTGAACAACGGCATGCGCTGCAGGTCTTCGACAAGCTGCCAATCTTGGTCGTCGAAGCCTGCACTCCAGACATCTTTATCGGCCTGGGCATGGTCGACAGAGGTCGTCGATTCTGGCGGTGCGGCGGCAAGCAATCGACAAGCCAATAGGGTCCAGAAAACCAAGACGAATACAGAGTGCCGTTTGCACGTCATTGTTCGATGGACCTCGTCTAGTGCGTTTACTTACTTACGCATTGAGCAGCTTCACCATTTGCTGATGCAGTTCCGTCGTGCCGGCGGAAATGAACTTAGGCTCCTCCAGGCAAAGCTCCTCGCCGTCGATGCGCGTCACCGTGCCACCAGCTTCTTCCACGATCAACAAGCCGGCCGCCACATCCCATTGTTTCACTGACGTCGCCCAATAGGCGTCCAGTTGTCCGCAGGCGACGTAGCATAAGTTCAATGCTGCAGAGCCGAGTCGGCGAATCGCTTGGCAGGTGAGCATTACGTCGACGAAGCGACGGATCTCGTCGGAGTCTCGTTCGACGCGCGGCGGCAAACTGGCGGCGACCAGTGCCTTGTCGACTTGTTGCACATCGCTGACTTTGATCGGCGTTGCATCACAGAAGGCGCCGCCTCCTAGCGTCGCATGAAAACAACGATCACGCACAGGATCGTAAATGGCTGCCGCAACAATGCGTGACTCCTTGTCCGTGCGCTGCTGTAAGGCCACCGAAACACAATAGTTCTCAAGCCCATGGACGTAGTTGGTTGTCCCATCCAATGGGTCAACTATCCAAGTAAATTCCTTCCCTGATCTTGCGGCGGCTGCCGGGTCGTCCTCTTCACCCAAGAAGCCATGATCCGGAAAGGCACCTAAGACGAAGTCTCGAACGGCTACTTGCGAGGCAATGTCCGCTTCCGTGACGAGGTCTGCCGGACCTTTTTCTCGCACGTTGAATTGGTCGCGGTACTTTAACAGCACAGCTCCGCCAGCTCTGGATGCCTGTTCGCAAACCCTTCCATAGTCTTGCATTAGGTGTTCTCTACGTTGGTGATGTTTCGTGGTTGAACGTCTTGCGGGGATTATAGAGGCACTGATTCCGGGGCGAAATTGCGATGTGCACGTTCGCTTTAGCGGACATTCGCTGGACACAGACTTCAAACTTGTTATCATTGACGGGTGGAGAGAGCCGCCTATTGCTTAGGCCTTTTATATCATCATCATTCCCTGACTTAGGCCTCTTCTCTGTTCCGGCCCCGCCGTCTCGCTTCTTGAAGCAGGACGGCGGGGTTTTTTCATGCGCTAACGGGAAACACTCGGGAAAGCAGTGGTTCGGTTGCCTTCAACGGCTTCCTCTAAGACGTAGCGCAACACACGCGAGGATGATCCCGGTAAGCGTCATTGTGCACAAAGGCTCGGGCACTGCCTGTGTGCCGACCACACGACTGATTGAGAACGAATCGGACAACAATAGAAAGTCAGTGAAGCCGACGCCGCCATCGAGGTCAAAGTCCC
>CAYQMZ010000056.1:12087-16007 GCA_964418725.1 uncultured Pirellulaceae bacterium | reverse complement strand
ACATTCGAGGTCCGTGTCTACGCAACTAACCCCGAAACTCTTCGACAACAATAGAAAGTCTGCGAACGTGACTTGGTCGTCCAGGTTTGCATCACCAGCAAGTGCCGGGGCGTAAACCATCCCTTCCGCTTCCGGATCACCGCTCCACGCCTGTTCTGGCGGGAAGACGGTGAACTGATCAAACGTTGCGCCTCGCAGTCGGATTCCTCCGGTGACGGTTGAGAAGTCCGCCTGACGCACATCCGCCAACGACAGGTCACCGCCCTTGAAGCGTGTGTTGCTGAGATTGGCCTGGCGGAAGTCGACCCCGAATAGTGTGACGTTGTTGTCGAACGAAACGTCCGAGAGATCGGCGCCGAAAAAACTAGCGTTCGTGAAGTTGGTCAAACTGAATCCTCGTCCTGATAGATTCGCATGGGCGAAGTCTGTCCCAAGAAATCTCGCCGCGCCCCGAAACTGATTCCCAAATCCGACGTCCGTTAGATCGACGCCGGCGAAGCTGGCGTATTGAAAATCACCATTCAATCGGCTGTTCGCGAACTGAGCCCCACGAAAGTCCGCATGCAAAAAGCTTCCATTGAGATCGGTGTTTTGAAACATCGCGTCAGCAAACGAAGCTCGTAAGAACTGTCCATTAAGGCTTTGAAGCATTGCGTTCGAGCTTATCGCACGGAACGAAGCCTCACGGAATGCCGCACCAACAAAGTTGCCGGACAATTCCGTTTGCTCGAACGTCGCTCCGTCAAATCGAGTGGCGACAAACTTCTGCCCATGCTGCAAGGTCGCTTCGACAAGCTCAGCGCCCGTAAAATCAGACCCGGTGAAATCACCTCGCAGTCCCGCATTTATCAACGATGCGTCGCGATAGACACCGTTCTGCATCTCCCCGGCCAGAAAACTGTCATTGAGATTGGCTGTACCAAAGTCAGCATTCGTCACATCGGTGATACGTGATCGAACAAGATTGGCCCCTCGGAAGCTGCCGTCCACGATGCCACTTAGGTCCGCCCCACGTAAGTCAAAACCATCAAGATTGACTCCCGCTTCGACCAGCACATCCTCCGTGCCGGGAATGACTTCACCTGGTCGCGACAATGTCGGCGGAGTCGCGTCATCGAGTTCGACAATCGTCGAGTGATAGAAGATCTGGCCGATGGCAGAGTTGGTCAGCAGAAGGCTCGCGAAGACTGTTAAGCAAACTCGCATTTTGCCACTTTCATGAGGTGTGGACAAATCGTGCCTTGCGCGAATCATCGTACCGAAACCGACTTATCAAAATCAAATCAATTCTGATCGTGCAGTTTCGCTTTGACGTTTTCCTTCAGCATTTGCGTCCCAAAAGAAAACGGACCACTCCGAATTCGAAGTGGTCCGCAAATTGTCTTCCAAGTTTCGCTTGAACCGACGTTGTAAACGGGACAGTCACAACACCAGCGTCATGGCGGCACTAACGCTTTCGGCGTAGTGCAAGACAACCGAGGATCGACATCGTAAGCAACAATCCGCTTGTTGGCTCTGGAACCGCAACAGGTTCTAAGTCGATTCGAAAATTGCCGAACGTAATTGCGCCGGCGTCGGCATCAGCTACAGACATCTGCAACCGAATGCCAAGGTCTTCGCCCACTGCAACACGATCGTTGTAGAGCGACGTGACGTCGACACTAAACGAGTCACCGCCCAGCACCAAATCGTCATTGACTTCAAACGTGAGAATCGGGAACTCGCCAAGGGTCTCGACTTGATAGTCACCAATGCTCTCAACCCCATCAGCGACGTAAGCGAATACATCGATCGAGCCTTCGTACGGTCCCTGACCAAACAGACCGTCGATCCCACTCGCTTCTGCGGTAATACCTTCTAAGAACAGATCGAGCGCTTCGAAACGCAGGACTGCTTCCTCGACGACAACGTCGCCGACAATGAATTCAGATACGGCGCGGATTTCTTCGTCTCCAAAGAAGCCGCCTACTTCGGCAGCGCCGGGCAAGATGATTGGAGGATTGCCAGCGGGTAACTCATCGAGGTTGATAGAGTGAAAATGTGAACCTTCCGGATGACTTCCACCCGTGAATCCATTCCCAATGGAATAAGTTACGCCCTCCAAATGTTCGGCTGTGGCTTCGACAGCCAGGGCGGTCTGGACCTGCGCGCACGCCAGTGCAAGCGACAAGGTGACCAGTGCTAACGGTTTTCTCATTAGACGTCCTTCATGGTTAGTTCTACAGCAGTGATCCAACAAGTTCCCACGTTCATCACAATGCCAGCGGCAATACACCTAGGCAATTTGTGATGATTGCGAGAACACAATCAAGAATCCCGTCTGCGAAATCTAACACCGGAAGAACTGGATGGCTAGTATCTACCAGCTATTCCACCAGATAGACCTCTAACGATTGCACGACATCATCATTGTCGTACTTAACATGCAAGTCGCCGTGTCCAGGAATCGCAATGGTTCCAACGACAATTTGCGAGTTGAGAACTCCACCCGCAGGCAGCTTTAAGTTCGCCCATTTTGCGTAAATGGCGCCCTCAAACACATTCTCCGCGATGAAGCCCTGAATCTGTAGATCAGCGGCATTGCTGCGACGCTGATAGATTAGCATTCCGTTAAATTGGGCGATCTGTAAAGAAAGTTCGGCGTAGTTGTGTTTCGAAGTATCAATGCCAGAGAAACCTAGCGCCGCGTTAATTCGAATTTGCCCAATGCTCTCTCCAGATGCGTCCGGAATGAACGAACCGTCGGATGCGTCGGGCTGCCCCGTCGACGCATCGTATGTGTCGCGAGTGTTGTAGAACATGATGCCTTGAGCTTCGATGTCGCCATCCAAGATGCGAACGCTGTAGGTCGTCGTATCCGATGGCGCCATTACGTAGATGCCAGGACGAAAGACTACACGACCGCCAGTGATATCGATCGATTCGTAGATGCCGGGCTGTAGCACCAACGTCTGCCGACCATCCGTTTCTGTACGAATGATGTTCGGCGTGTCACTCGTGTCAGCGCCGTTACTAATCGAGATTTCGGTTTCTGTTACCGTGACCGCGCCGCGTTTGATGTTAATCACGCCATTGGCCGTCGTGGGCACGGGAAGGTTCACCAACGGATCAGGCACTGGAAGTTGACCGGTCTTCAGTGGACTGTCACCACCGTCGCTACTTTGAAACCGATCGACTCGGTTCACACCGCCCACAACGTAAACTTCTTCAGCTCGCACCCCAGCAAACGGCGACACGAACGCACCAAAGCTACGTCCACCACTGGCGAGGCGACCGCCGTCGGTTCCAAAACCACCGCCTTCCGAATTCACGATGATGCGCCCCGACGCACTGAGCTGTGCGTTCCCGGTAACGGTCAGCCCAGGAAATGGACGATGATCGAGTGCGATGATTCCGTCCAAGACATCGTTACTCTCGGCACCGGCAACAGCGCGTGCCGTAGCCACGCGAGTCTTGCGTGTGCTGTCCAACACCTGCATAAAGATCGTCGGCGTTTCGTACTCGGCAATGACCTCCACGAACCCTGGCTCGTTCGCGTACACACCATTCTGCGGCGGGATGTGAACGTCGATAGACGCGTTGCCCAAGTCGTGATGCATTGTCACAAAGTTGGTCGCAGTTACTCTGGCTTCTGCTTCACCCAATTCGTTCAACAGATCTTTCGCGGCAGCCATCGCGGCGGCATCGACACTGTTTTGCAGATGCCGATGCGACGCCATCAGCAACCCTGCATCAATCACCAGCCCGACCATGCCCAACAAAACAGGCATCAGCAGCGCGAACCAGACCAAGATGGCTCCAGCCTTTCGACGTCGCTTCGAACGCAAACTCCGCCGCGCTGGTTGCACGGCCAAGCTGGCTGTTGCACGTCGATAGATTGAGGCGAAATTCATTGTCTATATGTGAGTTGGTCTCAAGGT
>CAYQMZ010000056.1:0-12077 GCA_964418725.1 uncultured Pirellulaceae bacterium | reverse complement strand
GGTCTAGTGAGCGATGTACATTGTCGAGTCTGCGTACAGCGAGAACGTTGGGTTTCCGAAGATGAAGGTCATCGTCGGTTGGTAAGGGGCCGTCAGTTGCACCCGCACTCGGTCACCCGTTCGCGGATCATTGTCACCGTCGGGCCAGCTAACCTGTACGTTCACATCTGTCAGGTCCCAGCCAACCAGTTTGTCTGCCAGGCTTTCGATGATGACGTGTTCGCCATCGGCTCGCATATCGATTTCCTCGGGCCCCCAAACTTGCAGTCGATCGGCCAGCTGACCATGGACGACCGCACGTCGAGCCAACTGACGAGCGGCTTGCGTTAACACGTGCTGTTTGAACACGCCGTATCCCAGGTCAACCATCCCTAAGATCAGCGTAATAAAGACGCTTAGCACGATGGCCATTTCAACCAATGTCGCACCGCGTCGATTACTGGATCGACGTGTTCGCACGGGTGAAATCTTTGCTATTTGCTTAGCGGACAACGGGCATCTCCGCGGCGCGAGTAATCTTCATCTCTTTCGGGACAAAGGGCCAAATGACGGCCGGACGAAACACATAGCTGACTTCGACGCGAACACGGGAACGCTTTTGACTGGCGACGATTTCCGGTTCCGACACAGTTAAGTAGTCGACATCGAAACTAGGAATGCCACTCATCTCGTCTTCCGCAGCGTCGCTGATCTTCTGTCTCCATCGCCCTGCTGTTGTGTCGGTGAACGGGTGCGTACCGCCGAAGTTTGCGCCTTCTCTCGCCGCATTGGTGACGGCAGTGTAAACCGTGGCAAATCGACCGAAGTCCACGCACAACAGCACGATCACAACAAGCAGCGGCAGAATCAAAGCCATCTCGACCAATGCCGCCCCTTTGCGTTTCGGGGCCAACCGATCTCGTTGTGTTCTTTTCATCAGTACTCCCTTACCCACCGAACGAAACACCGGACATCACCTGCAGCATCCGCATCGCAGTCGGACCAAGAATCACGACGAAGATTCCAGGAAAGATGCAAAACAGCGTGGGGAACAGCAGCTTCACCGCCGCTTTCTGCGCCATCTCCTCGGCGCGCTGCTTCCGTCGTACCCGCAAGCTTTCCGAGTATGTCTTCAATGCGCCGGCAATCGTTCCGCCATACTTTTCGGTTTGTCCGATCACGGACGACAGACTACGGAGTTCTTCTAAATCGAAGCGTTGAGCCATCTGCAACATGGCATTGCCAGTCGTACGGCCCATTTGGATTTCGCGTTCCACAATCGCCAACTCGGTGGCAAGCATGGGATGAGCCGGGCCAAGCTCACGAGCGACTCTGGACAAAGAAGCGGGCAAACTGAGTCCGCCTTGCAGGCAGACCGTGATTAAATCCAACGCATCAGGAAGTGCCCGTCGCATCGTCGTCTGTCGTTTTTTCAACCGCGAATCCAGCCAGAAACTGGGCGCGATCCAACCAAACATTGCCACTACGGCTCCGATGTAGAGTGCGAAGATCCATGGCAGTTTGGTAAACGGAACAATCGCGCATCCCGAGAACAAGCAAAGCACCGTCAGCACAATGCGATTGAAGTGGAACGCCCGCATGCCGCCTTTTCGATAGATGCCCGCGCGAATGATGCGCTGCTGCATCGTGATGGGTTCGTTCGCTTTCTTCTTGCGGCGACGGCGAAGAGCAGCTTTGCCCGACGTGGGAAAACTCTCGCCCAGAATGCCATCCAACGCCTCGTCCGACGGAGCCGTCCACGTGGTCTTCAATTGCTGACCAAATTCAGCCGAAGGCAAACGCTGCGTGAGGTTATCAGCTCCAGCCAATCGCGGATCTGCCTTCTTCGCTGGCGTCGGCCATGTCAGAAACAGATAAATCTGAAGCAGGAGGCTGACGATTGCGACGCCCCAGACACCGAGCATCAGCGGATCAATTGTCTGTAGAATGAGGTCTGCCATGGCTCTTAAAAGTCAAAGGAAACAATCTTGTGAAGCCAGATGGCACCAAATAACTCGAACGCAAACATCCCAACCAACAGCCACGGGAACTGGAACAAAATCGTGATGTAGTCGCTATTCAAGACGGACAATGCGACCAGCAAAATCGGCGGCAACGCCAACAGGATCGCGGCCTGCATTCGGCCATCGGCCGTCAGCGATTTGATTTGCCCCTGAATGCGATATCGTTCTCGAATGACCGTCGCCAAATTATCCAACAGCTCCGACAGGTTGCCGCCAGTCTGACGATGGATCGTGAGTGCCACAACGAGGATCCGAAGTTCGAGCACTCCCGTCCGTCGGGCCATTTCGTACATCGAAGCTTCGGTCGAGAGCCCTAGATTTTGTTGCTCGTAGCAATAGCCAAATTCGTCGGCAATCGGCGCGTCGAACTCATCGGCGACTCCGCTTAACGCCTGCGGAATTGTTTGACCAGCACGAAGCATCCGGCTCATGAGATCCAGGGCATCGGGCAACTGGGAGCGGAGCGTGTCGCCTCGTCGATAACGCTCAAACGCGACCATCAAAAATGGTAGCGGAGCGGTCAGAGCAAACGCCAATAGCGGAGACCACCAAGTGAACAACAGTAGCCAGACCGTAACAGCGGAAACGAATCCCAGCACGCCGGAAACCACCAGCAAACTAAACGGATTCAGCCGCATTCCGGATTGCTCAACCCACAGACTGAACGCCTCCCAACGGTTTGAGGCATCCGAGTCTCGAGTGTTCAGTGAGTTACTGGCGGCGTCCAATGTCGCCGCGACTTCCATCTGTTGCTTCACTGGAAGCGGCGTAGACTTCTCCCGCTGTTTGCGTCGATCAGTGAGGTCGACCAACACCATGTAGATACCAACAACGAACAGCGACGATGTCAGGAAGACAGCAATCGCGATCGGCAGAAGATTAGTATCCATGGTGAACTCCGTTGGGTCGCATTACGACCGCTTAAGCTTGCTGCTATTTGGTTTGAGGTTCCAGAACTCGACGTTCGAACAGGCCGGCGGGAATCGCCACACCTGCGGCTTCTAATTGAGTCAAGCACTTCGGACGCAGGCCAGTCGAGCAGAAGAAACCTTCCGCCATACCATCGCCGTCGATTCCCGTTGTTTGAAATTCGAAGATGTCGTGCATACTGAGGACATCTCCTTCGGTTCCCGTGATTTCCGAGACCTTCACAACCTTTCGCTTACCACCCGGCAAGCGTGACGCCTGCACCACGATGTTGATAGCGTTAGCTACCTGCCGCCGAATGACCCAGATTGGAATATCAAAGCCGGCCATACCGACCATCATTTCCAAACGATCCATCGCGTCGCGAGGCGTATTCGCGTGGATCGTGGTCATACTTCCTTGGTGACCTGTGTTCATGGCTTGCAGCATATCCAAAGCCTCTGGACCACGACACTCGCCAACGATGATTCGGTCAGGTCGCATCCGCAGAGCGTTTCGCACTAGGTCGAAGGTGGAAACTTCACCTTCGCCTTCCACGTTCGGCGGTCGCGTTTCCATGCGGACGACGTGAGGTTGCTGTAGCCGCAATTCCGCTGCATCTTCGATAGTCGCCACACGTTCGGTCTCTGGAATGAAACCCGACAGACAGTTCAGCAGCGTTGTTTTCCCGCTACCAGTACCTCCCGAAACCAGAACATTCATTCGGGCGGTGACGCAGGCCGAAATGAACAGCAGCATTTCTTCAGTGATCGATCCATAGTTGATCAGATCGGAAGTCTGCAGTGGTTGCGAGCCGAATCGACGAATCGAGACCAATGGACCGTCAAGTGCGATCGGCGGAATCACCGCGTTCAGTCGACTACCATCGGGAAGACGAGCATCTACCGTCGGACAGGTCTCATCAACGCGTCGCCCGGTTTGTGCTGCGATACGCTGAACGATCTGCACGACGTGACTGTTGTCGTGAAACTGAATCGGAGACTTCTCGAGCCGACCACTGCGTTCGATGTAAACAGACTTTGGGCCGTTGATCAGAATGTCAGAAACGGACGGATCCGACATCAATTGCTCTAGAGGGCCCAAGCCAAATGCTTCGTCCAGCACCTCTTTGATCAGCTGCTCATGATCTTCGATCTGCAAGGTCTCGGCGTGCGTGTTGCAAAACTCGATCACCTCTTCACGAATCGCGGCTCGCAACTGTTCGTCGCTCATCGAACCCAGAGTTGTCGGGTCCATGCTCGAGACAACTTGGTAGTGCAATCGCCGCTTCAGCGCCAACAAGAACTCGTCACGTTCAGTTGATTCTGCGGATTGCTCGGCGCTGGGCTGAGTGCCATTCGCCGTCCCGTTCGCGTGAGCAGCATCGGCACGAAGCTTCTGCCCATTCTTTGAGCCATTGGCTGCTCCATTTACGGAGCCGTTTTTCTTTCCGTTGGCATGACCGTTCGCCACGCCATTGGATGCCAGCCCATTACCATTCGTCGTGCCGTTGATCCGCGATCCGTTCTTCGGCGCATCTAGGGCATCGGGAAACGCAGGCGGTATCGAGAATTCCTCGTTCGCATCCGTTGTTTTTGACTTCGAGTTTCCGAGTAGCCAGCCCATTCGAGTTCCGTAGAGATAGTTTTATTGTTGTCGTTGCCACTTCGATTTTCAGACTCCGTTCTGAGTTTCCTGGAGAGCCATCCAAAGCTCATCGCGTTCAGTCTGTCCTTTGCCATCCGTTGGCCAACTACCATCCCTACGCCAATGTTCGTATTACCGCTTGGTGCTATTCATTCCGCACCATGATCCTCCCGGTTGAGCGGCCGCGAAGCGTATACGTTTGCAGGTACCGCGGTGTTTCGGGCTTCAGCACGACCGTGCGTTCGGGGTCATCCGTTCTTAGCGTCGCGGTTGCCGCTGCCTTGGCTGCAGCAGCTGCCGCCGTTGCAAGAAAGTTCGGTGCAACCGGTGCACTACTGCCTTTTGCTTCGTTCGGATCTTTTTGCGTGTACCGCAAAACGTTGACGGTCGCCGGTTCGGTTTCTGCTTTCGCAACGTCCGAAGGATTACGAAGCGACAACGCGAGGGTACCCATGTTTTGCCCCAGATCCAGCAGCGACGCCTGATCTGGAGTCACCAACAGCGTCACCGAACGTAGTTTTTCGACTCGGTTTTCTGAGGGTGCGTCCAGCCGCTGATCGACGGCGAGAATCTCGACAGCTTGCAGCAACGTCGTGGAGCTTCCTCCGCCAGTTTCGTCGTCAGGTCCGCCTCGCAACGTCAGCAACACGTCAACTCGGTTGCCAGGCATTACAAAGCCTGCGACGTTCGCACCAACGTGTGAAGTCTGTATCGTGTACGCTCGATGTCCGCCCGGAATCAACGCGGCCAAGCCACGTCCCGCCTCCAAGTCGGCGATCTTCGCGTCCAAGATTGCCTCTCCCACAAGGATTGGCGTGAGAGCCGTGCGATTCAAGACTTTCTCTAAGTCCTTGTGTGCATTGGGTGGCTCCAATCCAGCTGGCCATTCGCGAGTCGAGATCACTTCCTTGGTAATGACTTCGCCCCGTGCAATTTCGCGTGTAGCGACCACCACCGAAACAGTTTCAGGCTTTGCCGGCGCCGCAGACTTCGACTGCATCAGGAAAATCCCTGCCGCAGACGAGCCACCACAAACGATGGCAAGGGCTAAGACAACAAGTGTTCGCACGCTCATAATTTCACCGGGGTGATTTGTTTCGTGTTACGTGAAAGTTGGATGACGAAGCCAGACCAACCACCGCAACTTTGTCGCTTTACCAGGGACGGCACGCGCGGCGAGTGCAGCAAACTCGCTGGCGTGGCTTACGTTCGCGTTAGGCTCACGGATGTAAAACGGAGTCAGCACCAAAAAGTACCGCTACAATTCCTGCAAGAATCATCGCGGCAAAGGGGACGAGTCTCCGATGCCTGTTTTGTGCATCGGAAACGACCTTTTCGACTCGCTCAACGGCACCAAAATGCGCGGCCATCGATCGTACGCGGAACATCAGAATGGACAGGTTCAGCATCACATTCCGAAAACCGCCCGCGAAGAGGATCACAACCAGCGAGTAAATCCCGGCAGCAACGCCGGCGATCAAAACAACATCCAGCGTGGACCAGGCTCCCAGCCATGCTCCAATACCGGCCATCAGTTTCACGTCTCCTGCTCCTAAGCCCCCCATAGCGTAGAAGACAATCAACGACGCAAAGCCAACCAACAATCCAAAAAAGCTGAAGGCCAAACCACTGCCTCCTGCTTGCCAGGTGTGGAAAAGCAGGCCCGAAATCGCCAGAGGTACCGTCAAGCGGTTGTGCACCTTGAAGAGTCGAACGTCAACAATCGCAGCGACGAAAGCTACGATCGCGACGATTGCGATCGGAATTAACTCGGTGCCAAACGTTGCAGATATCATCGGTCAGATTTCCTTGGGCCTGTTTCATTGCCACTGCATAGCCTTGCCACGGCATAGCTTCGCTCGACGCATCCGCATTGATGCGCCGGCGGGCAGATCTTCCGTTGGTCGAGGCGACGACTACTGCTGAGGAATGCCGCTGCCCGCCATTTCGGTTTGCACCTTGTCGAACGCTCCGTTGACGAACTTGCCAACGAGAACGATCGAGCCAATGGCCACGATCGAAAGCAATCCGACCAACAGCCCGTACTCCACAAGCGTTGCGCCTTCTTCACCTTCCCAAAAACGACGTACACTGTTTGAGAACTTGCTCATCTCAATCTCCAAAAGAAAACACTTCCTAGGACTGTTGCACTGCCCATCTATTTGGCTGTGATGCCACCATTCGCGATCTCAGTGTGCGCCTGTTCGAACACACCGTTCACGTAACTGGCGAGACTCACCACAGTGCCGATCACCACGATCGACAACAGTCCAATCAACAACCCGTACTCGACCGACGTCGCGCCGCACTCAGACTTCAGAAAACATCTCGCTTTCGATAACAAACGAATCATGCTGTCGAACACTCTCTTGATGGTCTTGGGCCTGTAGCACCCACGCGCGATGTGAGGCTGGTCGGGGTATTCGCACTTGTTGGACCAAAACGGATGAAACGGCGTGTTCGGGTTAGTCCGGTCGTCCCAAAGCCGTGAATAAACCTTTACGCAAGAAGGACTTACACGAATCGAAAAGTTTTCGATTCATTTTGTCTCGGTAGGATTACCCGCCTCACCGTTAACCGTCTGTAAACCAAAGGTGGGAGTGGGTGTAAACCAGCGTGTAAACCGTTGGTTAGCGCTCTGATGGTTTGGGGATATCAGCCTGGCGCTCGGTTCCTCGCTTGATGAGCCCATGCATGCTGACGCACTGCTCCTCTTACCGGCTAACTCGCATCTGTAATGACGCTTGAAGTGTCGTAGCAGAGGCGGCACAGCAATCTCGCCAGCCAGCTCATTGGTCTCGGGCGACAGCCTGCATTACCAGCGACCTGAAGCGTATCTATCCAATCGGACTTGTTAGTGCGCGGTTCCCATTCCCGGACACGTGTCTTTCGCGGGAGAATAACGGCCTCCAGTTACCATGGGAATTTCCAGGCTTGGCAGCGTAGAATGAGTCCGGAATTGGCCGTTTTCTCTTGTAAGAAAGAACTCAATGGATCAGAGCGATCCACACAACGATTTGTTGCTACGCGTTAAGCAGGGAGATCAGCAGGCGTTAGCGGAGTTGTTCTCGACGCATCGCGATCGCCTTTGGCGGATCATCAACTTTCGACTCGACTCACGATTACTTGGTCGCGTCGATGCAGATGACGTTTTGCAGGAGGCCTACCTTGCGGCGTCTCAGCGAATCGAACACTTCGTGGATGATAACGCGCAGTCGTTTTTTATCTGGTTGCGTTTGATTGCAAACCAAACCTTGATCGATGTGCACCGTCGACACTTGGGAGCGAAAATGAGAGATGCCAATCGCGACATGTCGATTCATGCTCATTACGCCCAAGCGACATCAATGTCGATCGCTTCACAATTGCTTGGAAATTTCACATCGCCCAGCCAAGTTGCGATGCGTGATGAGGTGGCCAATCAACTGGATCATGCCATTGAATCCATGGCCCCAATCGATCGAGAAGTGCTGGCACTGCGTCACTTTGAAGAGTTGTCGAACAGCGAAGTCGCAGAGGTGCTTGGTATTCAGCAGAAAGCGGCCAGCATTCGATACGTGCGAGCACTGAAGCGACTGAAAGACGTCGTGAACCAGATTCCAGGATTTAATGACGATCGACTTTTGTAATGATCCATGTGAGATTTCAATCGTAAGACTCGAACGGTATCAACTAGACCTGTACCGCCAAACCACATCACCGACTCAGCCCTGACCACGCGTTACTGCCATGGCTACCGACAACAACGAAAATGTGAATGATCCGTCGGCTGACATGAACCATGACTCATTGGGGCCGGCGGCCGCAAACGCAGAAACGGTCAGCTCAAACGAAACGCAGGCTGATCTGGATGCAGGCCTAGCTACCGATCTGGATCGAGATCCATTCGAAGAAATTGCCAGCGAGTTTTCCGACCGTTTCCGCAACGGCGAAATGCCATCCATCGACGAGTACGTACGTCGACACCCGGAATTAGAAGCAGAAATCCGAGACCTGTTTCCAACGATCGCGGCAATGGAGCAGCTCAAAGATCGCAAGGCACCGTCCACTGCCGCTTCCGGTTCACTCGAACTGGAACAGCTCGGCGACTTTCGCATCCTAGGAGAAATTGGCCGGGGCGGTATGGGCGTCGTCTACGAAGCCGAACAAGTTTCGTTGGGCCGCCACGTGGCGGTAAAGGTACTTCCCAAGCAAGCTCTGCTGGATGAACGGCACCTACGCCGGTTCGAACGCGAAGCACAAACTGCGGCGAAGCTTCACCATACCAACATTGTGCCCGTCTTCGGTGTCGGACAGCAGGACGGCTACCACTACATCGTGATGCAGTTCATTCCCGGTGTGGGACTGGACGAAATTCTGATCGCTCTTCGTACGATGGTGCTGTCGGATAACTCCGCCAAGTACCACATGGATAGTAGCAGCCGCGCGAGCCATGCCAGCCACAATGCGAAGGCTTTATTAGACGGCAACTTCAGCAAACACGTCTCAAAGAACTCCTCGTTTACAAAGGATGCCAAGCGACCATCCTCGGCAGGTCTATCTGTTGGCGGAACTGCAGCGACGATGGAGCTGCCGAATTCGCGATCCTTCAAATCGACGACGGGAACGATCTTTCGTCAACAGTCAGGACAGCAGCACCCTAGCCCTAACAGCGGATTTGACAGCGACGAGGAAGCGATCGTCCCCAAGTCGCTAAACGAGGACACCAGCGGGCTTCTCTCGACTCTGGACAAAGAGTTTTATCGCAGCGTCGCACGAATCGGTCAGCAGGTATCCGATGCCCTGGCCTACGCACACGAACAAGGCACGCTGCACCGCGACATCAAACCCGGCAACTTGTTGCTCGACGAAACGGGTACCGTTTGGGTGGCTGACTTTGGACTGGCGAAACTCGCCGAACAAGACGCCGTCAGTCGCACTGGCGACCTAGTCGGTACGTTGTCCTACATGCCACCCGAATCATTTTCTGGCGATACGGATGCACGGGGTGACGTGTACGCATTGGGGCTGACGTTATTTGAACTCCTCGCGATGCGGCCGGCTTACTACGGCCGCGATCGCGGAAAGCTTGTCAAACAAATCACTGACGGCGAGCTTCCCAGACTTTCAAAGCTCAATCCCTCGATCCCTCGTGACCTCGAAACGATCGTCCTGAAGTCGGTCGCCCATCAGCCCGAAGATCGTTACGCGACCGCGCGTGAGATGGAAGAGGACTTGGAATGCTTTCTGAACGACATGCCTATCAAGGCACGACGCATGTCGCTTCCAGAGCAGTTCACGCGTTGGTGCCGTAAGAACAAAGTTGTTGCCAGTCTCTCGGCGGCTGTGCTGACTTTGTTGATTGTCTCTTCCGCCACCTTCGGCGTGCTGTATCAGCAAGCAGAGAAGCAACGCGAGATCGTTCAAGACCAGCGTGACTTCGCTCAGGAAAAAGAACGCGAAGCGAAGCAGGCGAAGAAGAACGCAGAAGAAACAGCCAAAGAAGCAATCGATGCGTTGCTCGTCCTGTTTGACGGCATCGCACCAAACCGCCTTCCCCCGTCGGCAGACCAAGCGTTGGCTGCTAACAGCTCAACGACTGCGACAGAAGAAGTGGGCGATGATTCAGAAACGGACATCGCGGAAGAGGAAACAGATACCGCAACGGTTGCCTCTGCACCAATCACACCAGAGATGGCGGCTAACCTCGAGCTGTTGCTCAAGTCGTTTGCCAAACTGGCTAAGCGAGCTGGAAATGACGACTTCGCGCCCATCTTCGCCGATCTAAATATCCGCGTCGGCAAGCTGAATCGGCTGCTAAAGAAGAACGAGGAAGCACTCGACTACTTCGACGACGGAATCAGCAAGTATCGAAAAATCGTGAAGGGAGCAGACGAACCAGCAGCCAGTTCAATCGTTGGGTTGGCGAGCAGCTACAACGAAAAGGGGGACTTGATCAACTCAACCGTCAACCAATTTATGGCGCAGCAATGGTTCAACAAGGCCCACCGATTGTTCGACGAGTACGAGGACGTACTTGCCGATTCTCCGCGTGCGAAGTACGAAGAAGCACGCACCCATTTCTTGCAGTCCATGCAATACAAATGGGGCGGACCTGGTCGCGGAGGTCGCGGGCGTGGAGGCGAACGTGGTGGTCGCGCTGAACGCGAATCGACACGTACGGCAAGCCTGCAAGATGAAATGGGCGAACGGCGTGATGGTGGCCCCGATAATCGCGGAGGGCCTGGCGGATCACGCAACGGATCTCGACGCGGTCGCGGAGAAGGTCCACCGAACGGAATGAACTTCGCCGGTGGCGGAGAACGCGACCGAGCCCAGCATCTGCAGAAGGCGATCGACTTGCTTAGGCCACTCGTGGAAACAGAAACCAATCCCGAGTACCGATACTTACTGGCGCGTTGCTACACCGTACTCGCAACAAACGGCGATCGTGGCGGCCCAGATCCAATGGGCGGAAACCTGCACGAGGACAAATCTCGCAACGCGAACATTGCCGAAGCTGTCGGACTACTTTCCCAGTTGGTCAAAGAACAGCCAAACGTCCCCGATTACAAATACGAATACGTTTTGGCCAGCCTAGAGATGAGGGGCGTTGATCTAGCAAAGCGAGCAGAAATCACAGAACGAACGGTCAAAATTGCCGCAGAGATTGCGACGAACAATCCAGCGGTTTCTGACTATGCCATCTTGCACGTCAGGACGCAGATCGAGCATGCCTTTGCATTAGAACGGTTGACGTCGGAAGGCAGACGCTTGCCGGCCGGTAAACGCGTCGCCCTGCTCGAGGAAGCCCAAAAGATGCTTGAGCAGGTGAGGGCTTCAATTGAATCACAGGAGCAATCCAACGATGCGGACCGATTTGGCCGTTCGTCCCGAAGAAACTTCTCGAAGTTCTTGAGCGAACGAATAGACCGACTTGATATTCAGCGCCGGCTGACCAAGGCAGAGGCCCTTCGCAATGACAAACAAGAAGTCGAGGCCAATGCACTGCTCGCAGAACTGCGAGCAACTTTACTCGACCAACTGAAGAAGGAAATCCGCCAGCGACCTCGTTCCAGTGGCCCACCCGGGATGGATCGGCTTACAGAACTAGCCATTGCAGCTTGCCAGACCGAAGAGCAGCTAAAGGGACGAGAGTCTGCAATGACGCTGGCTAACCGTCTGGTTGATACCCGCGTTAACGCACTTGGGGGTGAGAAGATTTCAACGACCAACAAGTGGTCAACTGAATTGCTGAAAGCTCAAATACTGCAGGGACTTCGACAGAAGTCAGATGCCAGACGAATATTCGAGGAACTGCGTGAGCAAATGAGCGGCAAGATCTCAAACGCTTTCGAGGGAAACATCGTGAGCAACCGGCAGGAGCTATGGGCAACTGAGAGGCTATATGGACAAGTGCTGCACGAGTTAGGTGACCACGAAGGTCTTCAAGAGTTAGAGCGTCAAAAAGACGAATTGCGCCGGCGATTCTTTAGTCGTTTTAGTCGCGACCGAGGTGGCCGTGGAGGAGGAAGACCTGGT
>CAYQMZ010000055.1:14200-18081 GCA_964418725.1 uncultured Pirellulaceae bacterium | reverse complement strand
CAATAGTCTCGTTCGCTGCCTCGGTCAGGTGACGGATTGCTTCGCTTTTGCGATCGATCGCGTGGGTGCCCGTATGTGCAACAACACTGGCCCGCGGATTGCCATGTTGGCAAATGGCCAACGCCACCGCGTCGCATTGGACAAGCTTTTGCATTTCGTCGACCAGCAGATAGCCGATGGCGTCAGCACTCTCTGCATTTTGACACTTGCCAATAAGCTCAATGATGGCAGCAGCTGCTTGAGCGTCCTCTCGTCCAGATTCCCCTTGGTGTCGAATCGCCCACTTACTAACCGCCGTCGCAATCAGTTGTAGGCTGACAACAAATGGTTCAACTTGGTGTTGAGGAACCAGTAGCATCGCCGAAACTGCTTCCGTTGGGCGACCGTCGAAGAAGACGGGAACGGTAGCGATGACTTCTGGGCGATTCGCGAGTCGATTCAGTTGGACTTGTTGCTTTGCGCACGCTGACGTTGACCAGTGGAGAAGTAGCTCGCCAAGAGTGTCGGAGCCTTCAACCGGGCTGCCTTTCAATGTCCACAGTCTTAACTCATTTTGCTGTGACGCGTCGCGAAATGCGTAGCAAACATCCACCGCATTGGTGAGTTGCATCGCGAGGTTCAGCAGAGCGTAGACCGCATGCGGTTTGTTAGGGGCGCTAGTGACTATCTGTTCGATCTGAGCCTGCAGCGAACGCAAATCTGGAGCAGACAGATCTTCGTTTGTGCTTCGAGTGTCCGGGGATACGGGTGGCGTCGCAGCCGTACTTGATTGAGAAGTGCTCGCATTGCTTGACTCGCCCGGCGGCAAGACGAAATGCGGCCCATTACTTCGCGGCCTGTGTGTCGAGGCCGCTGATTGCGCGTTTTCGTGCAGGTTAGCCATGATTCGACGTCATATCACCGAAGGAGGGTAGCTTTGCCGCATCACTGGAAAAGTGCGGCGACGGCACGGCCGCGTTTTCTCGATGACGCTCGGCCAATGCCTCGTTCAGAAGCGAGGCTAGGCGTTCGACGGCACCCCAAGAAAGCGCCAATTGCGTGTGTACGGGAACAACCGTAGCTCCCGTCGAATTCGTTTCGACGCTAGAGATGCAGTCTAACGAGACTTCTTCGTCGCCTGCTCGCACCATGAATTGGCTGGTGTATAACGCAGCAGATTGGTCGTAGCGGATATCGAGATTCTGACTCGGGCTTGTCGAGTTCTGGCCTGACATTGGATTCCTTTCCGTGTCGAGGTTTCAAGCTAGGTGTGCAACGCTTTGTCTGTTTTTAGCTTCGATTGATTGGGCTTAGTGCAGTCGTGGTCCCCGAGCGGTTGGCCTGAAACGGACCACCTAAACGAACGGGTACCCCGGCTCGGTACTTGCCATCGGCATTGTTGATCACCACTTCAATACGAACGGTCCGACTATCGGCTTCCGTGACCGGCGAAACGAATTCCACCTTAGCAGGAACGGATTGTCTCTGAGTGATCAGTAGAACCGAAAGGTGATCACCCTTGCTGATTCCCGCTGCGCGAAGTGTATCGATGTAGAACTTGACCCGCAGCTTGTCCAACTGAACGACTTGAGCGACAACTGGTTCGAGCGATGCGACGTACTCTCCCCGATCTTTTTCTAGCTTGATCACCTGTCCGGCAACGGGACTGGTGATTTGGCGTCGACGTAACTGAGCTTCGATTTGTAGCCGTTCCAGTTTCGCTAATTTCTGGTTTTCGAGGGCCTCAAGCAGGCCGGCTTGAGCAATTTCAAGACTCGATTGCGCGGAATCCAGTTCTTCTTCACTTGCATGGCCGTTCGTGTGCAGGCTGACCAGCTTGCCGAAACGCCTCTGTTTTTGGTCCACGTCGGCCCGAGCCTTTTTGATTTGCCCTGTCAGCGTCGCGCGGACTTTGGCAATTTCCAACTGAGCCAACAAGACATCGTTGTTGAGCGTCGCTATCAGATCACCTGCGGCCACCTGGTCTCCCTGCTGAACCAGGATCGATTGCATGATGCCGGATTCAGCGGCGGCAAGATCGAGTATTTGATAGGGCTCTGTGAATGCGTTGATGAACTCTGTTCCTACTTCTTGCGCGAAAACCGAGCGCCCAAGCAATACGCAAATTGACACACTGAGAATCCACAAGCGGCTGAACGCACGACTCTCACGGCGGTTCGCTGAATGGCATGAATTGCTGTAGTAGGCACAATGCTTCATGCCGCGGCTCCTGTGTGATTCTTTGTTTTGCCGGGCGAATTTCGCTCGCCCAGCTTGTTGGCGTGAAGCGGTTCCGCGATTTCCGTCAGCACCTTGTTAAGCCACTGCTGCTCACGATAAATCAGAGTCCGCTGTTTGAATCCTTGTTGATCGGCCACTTTTTGTGCGTCTCGTGTTCGACGATGCAGCTTCCTGTTGGTTGGGCGAGACGTTACTGTGGACGACATCTCGACGGCCAAGTTTGGCGCGTATCTGAGGTAGAGCTCATCTTCAGCGGATCCGAAGAACTGAAAACTTCCCGGTTGTCCCTGTCTCGCCGCACGCCCTGAAAGCTGGCGGTCGATGCGAATGGAATCATGGAATTCGTAGCCGATGACGTGCAGCCCGCCGAGTGATTTTGCTCTTGGCGATATCTTAATGTCGGTACCGCGTCCGGCCATGTTTGTGGCAATCGTCACCATTCCGACTTGGCCGGCGTTCGCAACAATGTCTGCTTCGCGTTCATCTTGCACTCCGTTGAGTAGGCTGTGCCGAACTCCTTGTTCGGTCAACATCGAAGACAACCGACGACTAGCCTGAATTGTCCGCGTTCCGACCAAGACAGGGCGACCTGTTTGATGAAGTTCCTCGATGGATCGAATGATGGCGGAATCCTTTTGCTCAACAGACGCATAAAACTCGGCTTGTATTTCGCGCATCTTGCTTGGCATTCTTTGCGGAACTTGAACTACCGCAAGTCGATAGAACTGAGCGAATTCGCCCTCGTTACCCAATGCCGTTCCGGTCATGCCGCACAACATTTCATACTGTTGGTAGAAACGCTGACGGGAAACCTGCGCGAGAGATCGGTTCTCCGGAGTAATCTCAACCTGTTCTTTTGCTTCGATGGCTTGATGCAAACCGTCTCGCCAAGTTCGTTCGTCGAAGATGCGTCCAGTGTAAGCGTCGACGATCTTGACCACGCCTTGCTGGACTACGTAATCGACGTTTCGCTGCAGCAAGTGAATCGCTCGAAGTGATTGCTCGACATAGATATTCCATGGCCGAACTGCTCCACGCGGTGGGTCGGCGAAGATTCGCTCGTAACCGGCTTCGGTTAGTGTGATTCGTTTCTTTTGAGCATTGCATTCGAAGTGCCGGTCTATCTCAAGTGCCAGTGCGACAGCATGTGCACGTTGAAACAGATTCGCGACCACGCAGTTTTCCGGCGTCGGCCCACTGATTACCAGCGGAGTGTTGGCTTCGTCGATCAAAACGCTATCGACTTCGTCGATGACTGCAAACGCAAGACGACGTTGCACTACAGATTCTTCAGGTTGAGGCGTGCCAGCGAGGCGTCGAAGGAATTGGCTACCAAGTGGTTGGGTAGCCTGTTGCTGTAGAGCCAGTTGATCGCGGAGAAAGTCGAATCCGAATTCGTAGCCAGTTCCGTACGTGATGTCGCTTGAATAGGCTTCGAGTTTGGCTGCTTTGGAGTCGCCCTGCCGTAGGAGTCCTACGGATAGTCCAAGCAACCTGTATACGGGTGCCAGCAGATCGTGATCGCGTTCGGCCAAGTAGCTGTTCACCGTTGCTACATGAACACCTCGTCGCTCGGTTGCTGCGAGACATGCCGGTAACGCCGTGACGATGGTTTTGCCTTCGCCTGGCTTCACTTCAGCACTTGAGCCCGGGGCCAAGAC
>CAYQMZ010000055.1:6898-14190 GCA_964418725.1 uncultured Pirellulaceae bacterium | reverse complement strand
CCCAATTGTCGGAAGACCGCCTCGCTAGTTGCCGCAAAGACATCGATGACCACCTCTCGTTCCAATCGCGAGACACCGCTCTGCACTCGATCGCATTGCAGGGTGAAACAACTTGCGATGAACTCGTCAGATCGTTCAGATAGATCCAGGCTGCGTCGTTCGATGAGCTCGACTAGCTGATGGTCAACGGCGCGAGGTTTGTGGTGGCGACGAAGCCAGCGGAAGCGAGTTCGATACGGTGGCAATGTTGACACGTGATGCTTCACTCTTCGGCAGTTGGGTCTCGCTGTAGATTGAAACCACTCTGCACTTATTGGTCATTCGACCTCGTCGATTTTCGACTCAGACGCGGGGCATCATCACCAAATCGCACCTTCCTAGCGACGGGGATGGGGCCGTCCAGGATCGATTCCGTTTCCATCTTCACCGGAGCCGCACGCTCAGGGGCCAGCGACGTCTGATTGAGCCCACTAGGCGCCGATTCCTTTGACCCTGATTGCTTAAGGGCTGGCGGCGTCACTGTGAATGGGACTTCAGGGGCCGGCAAATGCGTTATCGAAGGTTGGATCGCGGGGGCGGAATTGAAAGCCTTCGGCATCGGCACGGGGGACTTGTCTTCTTCCAGCGTCGACAGCCTCTTCGCGGCCGCGTGCTTATCGATGTCAGCTTGAACCTCGTCTGCTGTTGGGGCAGTCGGGGCAGGGGGAGCAATCATACTAAGAGGAACTTGCGGAGAAGCTTTGCCGACGGTGGCTTCCACGGGAAGTCGGTCCAGCGAAGGACGCATCGCGGGTGAGGCTCCTTCCGTTTGATAGAAGTTCGACAGTTCTTTGGACTCGGGACTCTCCGTCGGAGTCACCACGTGCGTCGTCTCCGCTGGTACGGTCGAATAGTGGGATTGGTGTCCGACGGGAATGGCGTTTTGCACGGCGCGTTGAGTTGGCAGTTTGCATTCACATCCGCGTTGAATGTCGATCGCATTATACGTTAGCAGTCCGCCGATTGCCTTTTTGTAGGTTACCTGAGCCAAGCCGTATTCAAGCGTTGATTGCAGCAGGCTTTGCTCTGAGTCGGTTAGCCGATCTTGCGCGTCGAGCAGGTCTTCCAACAACAGGCTGGCGCTGCCATTGTCGACAGGCAGCAATTGCCAACGATCTCGGAGGTAGTCAACTTCCGCATTCGCCGCTTCCATCGCCCGGCGTTTTGCATTCAGAGATTCGAAGGCTGCATTCAATTCGTGAACAGCCACCTCAACTTCTAGCTTTAGCGTCTCGGTTGTCTGGCGGAACTGATGCTGTAAACGACGCAGTTCAAGACGTCGCTTTTGCAGCTTTGACTGAGCCGCTCGGTTCCAGAACGGGTACTCATATTGAAGACCAATGCCATAACTCGGCACGCCTTCTGTGAATTGATCGGACCATGCTCCGAAGACGCGACTGCGCCCTTCCAGGCCGGCCAAGTACGAGTCCAGCACGACATTCAGTAGTGGCAGGGTCTCGTTCTTGGACAAATTCATCCGTACGCACGCGGCTTTGACCTGCGTCATGGCCGCGTTAACTTCGGGGCGATTCTTCATTGCGGTTGCAATCGCGTCGCGAAGATCAACATTCAGTGGCGATTCGGATATGTCCTCGACGGGAACCAGTTCCGAATTCATTGTGTCGCCCAGCGCCGGATCGTTTACCAACGCGCGAACCCTAGCCTCGGCAATTCGGATCGACAGTCGAGCTCGAATCAACTGAGCTCGACGATTTTCGACGGCCGCTCGTGCTCGGACGATTTGGCTTTGCAGGGCGTCGACTCCTTCTCGGCTTTCAAGCTCTTCAAGGATCTTTACGCCGCTGTCCAGTAGCTTCTCTTGTTGAAGAAGCTTGCCGCGTTCAAAGTACAGGTTCCAATAGCTTTGCGTGATGTCGAGCAAGTGGTCTTGCAGTTGACGATTGAATTCGTCGTTAGCAATATCTGTATTCAGCTTCGCCAATACCGTGAAGCTGGTGTTGTAGACGCGTCCTGCACCCCGAAGAAGTGGCTGAGAATAGCTGAGCGTCAGTCGGGACGTGCCCTGGTTATTGGGAACGAAGAACACCGAGTTGTTGTTCTGATGTCCCAACCGTTGGCTGATTTCAACTTCGCCACCGATCGTGTTGCGCCGGCGAATTCCCGCACTGACGTTGACGTTGTGATCGCGAAACCGATCGGGGCCGCCAGTTGTCAGTGTTGAACCGACGGGCTCGTCGACATCATCCCAGCGAGCTTCGAGGAAGCTGTACCAGTCGAAGTTGGCGTCGGCCGTCGTGATTTCTGTTTCCGTAATCAGAGGCTCGTCGGCAAGAACTTGAATTCTGGCGGAGTTGCTGAGAGCACTAACGAGCAATCCGTTCAGGCTTACATCGAGCCGTTGTGTGGCCTCACGTTGCTGCCTCTTAATTGGAGCTTGCCACCAATAGTCACTTGCATCTGCTGAATCGGCGGTCTGTGAGGCTGCCGTGTGGCCGTGTGCATGCTCGTCGCCGACCGGTTCTGCGACTACGACGCTTTCTATAGGGTGAGGATCCGCGACTTGTGGGGCCACAGGTAGGTCGCCAACGTTTGCTGCGACGCGGGTTGGTTGAAAGCCTGCGTCATCGTTAGAGTTCGGCCAGCCGGGGACCTCGTTGAATCGCCGTATGCGTGGGTCTCGAGAAGGCTCAGATTGGTCGACGAGTTCCTCAACGACGCGTTCGGTGGCTGCGCTGATAGAATGCTGCGAGATTTCTTGGGCGTACGTAAATGAAGTACCGATTTGCGATGCGAAGAGAACGCACGACCCCGTCAAGATTGAGCAGGCGTACTCACAAAGCCGCTCCTTCGTCCGTGTGACGTAGTGTCTTACTGACATGATCATCCTTGATTAGAGCGCCGCTCATTGAGAAGCGGTGGTCGTCAGGTGCCTTGGTTGCGTTGAACTGTTCTTCCACACTTGAACTCCACATCCGTGATGGAGTCAGGCTGGATTGTTGCGGTGGTTTCCGCATCGAAAGATCCACGACTACGTGTTCATTCGGCCATGCAATCACTCCGGATGACAGTTCACGCATGCGTTGACACAAACCAAGTAATCGGGGGATCGGCTCAACATGAACACGCGTCACAATTGTCTTGATCCCAAGTTGGTTCATAGATTTTCTTGGAACTCAAACTCCTTAGTTGCGGTCGGACTGTTTCGATTTTGCCGCGACGAAGTGCGCACGAGACCGGTCTTCCCTTAGAGACCTAGACCCTCATTGTTACGGAATGCCGCGAGGAACTAGGGAATGACGCAAGGTTTGTGGACGCTTCTGTGATAGTTGCGCCAACTTTGTGGCGGCTTACGTTTGGTTGGCTTTCGCAAAGTCTGTCTGACACACCGATTCGACGGGAGCAAGCGTTGCAAGCACTGCCTGGCGTCTAGATCGACGATGGGATATCTGGCTGAGTAGGAAGCCGGTTTGCGGTCACGCAGATACAGAAGAATTCCAGGATTTGCGAAGGCAAGGAAAATGGGCGTTGCTTCAGATTGGCTTGAGGGGCGAATTGTCAACTGGTTGCGAGGGATCGGCGTCACGTTGTGTTTGACGACGAGCGTTGCGGTTGGACAAGAATCGATTTACACGAGCCCTGTTCGTCCGGCGGTTGCCAAATCGGCGGAACCCGAAGTTGCGTCGGAGGAGTCTGCATTTTCACCTTGGTGGCAGCACGAAGTTGTTTCGTCGACTCGCGAGGCCTCACCAGTCAATGTCTCCGTCAACAGTCTGTTGCTAAGTGCATTGACGAATTCTGCACAGGTTAAAGTCTTCAGCGATCTGCCTTTGATCCGCGAAACGGCAATTACGGAAGCCGATGCGGCGTTCGATTGGATCTCATTCATGGAGACCCGTTGGGACGACACGAATGAGCCTGTTGGCAGTACGTTGACGACCGGCGGGCCGTCTCGCTTTCGTGATCAGAATTTCAACTATTCCGTAGGAGCTCGGCGACGAAATACCTACGGTGGTCAATTCGAAGTTTCGCAGCGAATTGGGCATCAAAACAACAACTCCGTTTTCTTTGTCCCCAACGATCAGGGGAACGCACGACTCACGTTGAGCTACACGCAACCGTTGCTTCGCGGCGCCGGTCGCGTCTACAACACCAGTCTGACCGTCTTGGCCCAAATCGACGCGAAGATTGCTCGAGACGAATTTTCTCGTCAATTGCAGTCACACTTACTAGAGGTAACGCGATCTTATTGGACGTTGTATCTGGAACGGGCATCACTGCTGCAGAAGAGGCGTTTGCTTGCTCGAGCGGAAGAGATTCTCAAGGATCTGGAACGCCGGCAATCGCTAGATACCGTGAACAGCCAGGTTGTCCGTGCTCGGGCCGCCGTGGAATCACGTCGGGCGGAGATCTTGCGTGCGGCAACGGCGGTGAAGAACGCCGAGTCGCGAATCAGGTCGTTGACGAACGATCCTGCTTGGGGCGAATCAGACTCCGTCGAATTAATACCGAATGATATGCCGTTTCGAGCGTACACCGATGTCGACATGCAAACGGCACTAACGACAGCGATGACGTCGCGTCCGGAAGTCAGCCAGGCAATCAAGCAATGCAAGGCGTCGTGTGTTCGAATGAATATGGCGAAGAACGAAGTGTTGCCTGCACTGAATCTAGTCTTGGAGACATACGCGTCCGGCCTGCGGGGTAATTCGAATATCTCTAGTGCATTCACAGATCAGTTCGAACGTGGTCGGCCAAGCTACGCTGCTGGATTGCAGTATGAGATTCCCATTTGGAATCGTGCGGCGAAGGCGAGACTGCAACGTCGACGATTGGAAGTTCGGCAATTGCAAAACCAATTCCGCGCGACCACGGAGACTTTGAAGTTAGAGGTGGCCGTTGCTGTCCGCGAGCTAAGCACAAGCTATCAAGAAATGACTGCGAAGTATCGAGCGATGCAGGCCGCGGCCGTCGAAGTTGAATACATTTCCGAGCGTTGGAAGACGTTGGGTGGAGAAGACCGGTCAGCGGCATTGATGCTGGAAGACCTGCTGAACGCGCAAAACCGTTTGGCGGATGCCGAATTTGGATTCTTGAATGCCGGCCTGACGTACAATCTTGCACAGATGAACTACAAGAAAGCTGTGGGCACATTGCTTCAGGACGAACAGGTTTCCATCAGTCGAAATTGCAATTGTCGTATGCCTGGGCAGGACTTGTCGATGCTCGGCCAACAGCCTTGTCAGTGCCAGAACCAAGTGAATTCAGAAGAGCTCGCCCCAAATTTCTTGCATGACTCTGGCGAGTCCAGGTTGGTTTCTTTGGAGACCAGTGCGCCGAGTCACGACGAACAGTCGGCGGTGGTGGGGCGAACTAGGGAGAACTCTCTTCGAGAGAAGGAGTTTGCCAGCAGTCTACGCCCCCAACTACCTGAAGGTCCATCGGCACCTGCTGTCCCCGTTGCTTCGCCCGTTGGCAACCGGCGTGGTTTGAGCGGAAAAGAGCTTGGTGTCAAGCCGTCGGCGTCGCCATTCGATCGACCCATCAGGCTGCCTGAACCGCCAAAAGGTGTTTCTCCCTAACGCAGCGGCCACATCTCTATTCGGGCCGTTATGGTTCTGATGACTTGTGCCTCGTCGGGGTCGTCCAGAACCATCGAACAAGCGTGATGCAGATTCGGTCCAACGCCCAAGTCAAGAATTGCAGGAAGCAATAAAGTACCGCGAACAGAGAAAGTCGGAACGACAGCAGGCGATCCAGGGCAAGGTAGATCGCCAGGACGGCCACCGTAGAAAACAAGTGCGGGAGGCGAAATTGAAGTTGTTGTCCGGCTCCTTGAAATGAGCGGGGTTGGTCTGGAAGTCGAGTGTTTCGAATTTCCCGTCGGCCAGACCAGATTGCCAACTGCTGCCCGCAGAGCACCATGAAACCGCTGCACAGTGCGAATGTTTCTAGCGCTTGCCCCTCGAGCGGTGCGATCACAAAGAAAGCAGCCGTGCCGGGGATATATGAGGCCAGTCCACCGACGATCGCAAGTTGAGTTCTTGCTTTGAATGGCAGCCCCATTGCTGCATTGAGCCCCGCAAGGATCGAGCTGCTGATCCAAAACGCCACCAACATCGCAATTGGGCCAACTGAAACGCTGGCTATGCACCCTGCCAACGCTACCGCACCGGCGACCTCGAAGTCTGCATACATGACGGCACTAATGGCGGCCAAGGCACATACAGTAAGCGGTGCTGCGATTCCCAGGATGAGTAAGCCGGGCAACGCCAACGCTGCCGTTTGGTTCGTCCCGATGACTGTCGTGTCGTACCAATCCAGACGACGCAATTCGTCAAGAGTGCGCGGCGAATCCGGTGAGCTCATAGCTTCCAGGCGTTTCACCACGAGTGCGTCTTGTTTACTTCGAAGATGCTGCACCGTTCCGTCATGCCTGTCAAAAGCACTGCCGTGATCCGCTGTCGATTCTGTGCGTAGAAGGGCTGACTAATGAATGATCCTGACGGATGGGCCAAGGCGATGACCGCGTCCGCTGACTATTGGCCGCTCTGGTTAGACGAGGTCATCGAAGTTGATCGTAATCCCCAGTTTTTGGGCGGATCAGACTACTTCGATTTCCAGCCCGGGTTGGTAGCTTTCAATTTTGGCCTCCGGCAGATTCACGATCCATGCTTCCAGTCCCTGCGACAAATAGGCGGGGACCTTGACTGTTCGATCGTAATGCAAGGTGCTGTCCGCGACCTCGATCACTAATTCGCAGTGTTTCGGAGTGCGTCGTTCGCATTGACGATAGATGGCAACGTCCGGTTCGGGTTCATTGTCTGCCCATTTGATCGGACTCTGTACGGAGATGTAGTCTCCCCACAAGGGAGAAAAGAATTGGTTCAGCCGATCAACGGCTTTGATGTGTGCGTCACCGACGTACATTCTGTCGTAGATGATTCCTTCTACGAGTTCTACCTTACTGTTCTCGTCAAAGAGTTTTGAGTACTGCTCGTTGGAGATTCTGTGTATGGTCGTCATGGTCTTTCGCATCGACTTCGACGGGCGCTAACGGTGCCGCGTCTGGCACGTTCCATTGTACCTGTCGCTGGGCACCTGCTCCAAATGATGCTTGATTTGTTGATGTCGCCGCTTCGCGAGCTCGAAGGGCGCGACCGCGTAAATGACGGCTTTTGTGGTGAGACCGACGATTTGCAGTTGGCCGAAGATCGGCCATATCGCCGCCTGGCCTGCGCTTGACGTGGCTCACGCCACGGAGTCAAAACCGTAGTGGCGAGATAGCACTAGAA
>CAYQMZ010000055.1:0-6888 GCA_964418725.1 uncultured Pirellulaceae bacterium | reverse complement strand
CCATCGTTGTCGAAGTCGCCCTGGGACCAACCGCCATCGGTGTTGTAGTTGCCGAGAAGAATTAGGAAATCATCGAAATCGACAGCACCGTCGAGATTGGCGTCGCCGCCACGTGTGTTGAATGCGAGTTCTACGTATTCAGTGACATCGTCGTCATCCAGCAATTGGTCTCCGGTTAAGTCGAACCTTGGTCCCGGATTTTGTTCTCTTAGGTTCGCTTGCAGGAGTTCGACGTCGCCAACGTCAATCGTGCCGCTGGCATCAAGGTCCAGCGAATTTGTTGGTGTTTCGGTTGCAGGTGGAATCTCTAAGGCATCCAACGTTTGCGAGTCGAGGATTGCTTCCAGCCAGCGGTCTGCCATGTGCTGTTGGCCAATTGCGTTCGGGTGCAAAGCGTCGTAGGTCATCGCCTCAGGATCGAAGTCTGCAAACTGGTCGACGATCTCGACTTGTTCAAACTCTTCTAAGACCTGGGGAAGCAAGTCGTTGACTGCGGCGACCTCATGCCTGATTGCGGAACCGGGAATCAGCTTTGCAACGAGAACTGTTAGGTCTTCATTGTCGATCGTTGTTACCAGTTCATCGACGACTGAGTGCACGTCCGTGCCGATTTGCTGGATCTGTTCCTCGGTGAGGTCGTTTCGTTTGGCGTCAAAATCCGGCGGCAGGGCTTGGATGATGTCGTTAGTCCCGAGGTGCACCAATACGATGTCGGGGGCTACGCTGTAGGACTTGAGCCATTCGCCAAGGTGACCACGGTTGGGCACACCGCAGGTGGACCCGGGGCGACCGTCCAGAATCTCGTCAGTCCGCCAACCCCAGTGGCCTTCGTGATCAGGATCGAAGCCCTCGAACGGGACTTCGCCAGATGCGTCTCGGCATCGCTCTGATCTCGACCCGACGAAGTCGTACTCGATCTCCTCGTCAATCAGCATTTGTTGCAGCGCAGCGCGGTAGCCGAAGGTCTTTCGCTGCGCGGACGTCGGGTGGAACTCACCCTGAACGATTGAGTCCCCGAGCGGAAGGATTACCAGTGGGTCTGCCGAGAGCGCGATGCGCTGTTCGGCAGCCTCGAAAGTCGAGACGCGAGACATTCAGGTGCAAAACCAAGGTGTAAATCAAGTTTGTTTCGAGTCGAATACGACTCGCTTCTGCAAAGCATGCCGGAAAGTGTGGAATCCCGTAACCCACCGAGAGGCGGGGTTGGCTCCCCCTGGGGCACGCGAAGCTTTGCTCAGGCTCTGTGCTCTGGGAAGGCTGGCGTGCAATCGCGGCCATTCTGTGATGTCGGGGCTCGTAGCCTCGTCTACTACGTCGCAGTGCGCGTGCCTGTCAGGTTAGGCCAGCCCATAGAAACGCTTTGCGGTTCCGCCAAAGACTTGTTCCTGTTCGGATGTCGATAGACTCGCCAACACTTCACGCGCGGCGCCGATCACCTGTTCGTACGAGCCGGCCAACTCGCAGACAGGCCAGTCCGAACCGTACATGCACCGCTCGGGGCCAAAGGCATCAATGGCGATCTCGACATACGGCTTCAGATCCGCTGGCTTCCAGCCGGACCAGTCTGCTTCCGTGACCATGCCAGAGATTTTGCAGAACATGTTCGGAAACTTGGCTGCAGCGCGGAAGTGGTCTTCCCAATTGTCGAGTCGACCGGCTTTGATTTCTGGTTTCGCCAGATGGTCGATGACCATCGGCAGGTTAGGGAACGCTTTGCCCAGCGTTGTCGCGTGCGGCAAGTGCTTCACGAAGAAAAGTAGGTCAAATGGCATCGAGTGCTTTTCTAGCACACGCAATCCGTTCATAACGTCATCGCGGACGATCCAGTTGTCGTCTGGTTCGTCATGAGTCACGTGTCGGATGCCGACGAAGTGTGGGGCGTCCTTGAACTCTTCTAGTTGCGATTCGCAATCCTTGCTTGCTAGGTCGACCCATCCGACCATTCCAGCCAAAAAATCGTTGTCCTTGCAGAATTGCAGAATCCATCGATTCTCCTCAACGTTGTGTTGAGTCTGGACAAAGATCGATTGATCGACTCCGGTTGCGTCCAGATGAGCCTTGAGATCCGCCGGCAAGTAGGTCTTGCGAATCGGCTGCAGGGCGTCCGCATCCATCCATGAATAATCGAACCCGCTCTTGCCGATTTCCCAAAAGTGGTGATGTGCATCAATCACTGACATGATCAGACTCCATCGTTGTTGGTTGGGCAGCCTTCGATGTGGTGCCAGTTGTGGACGGGCTCGAAGATCTTCTGCACCTCTGCCAGCAATTCCATGTCCATGGGCTGCTCGGCCCATTCCGCCCATTGAGCGACACGCTTCGGGTTGGCTGAACCCGATACACACGTCGTCATATCCGGATTGGCGATTGAGAATTGCAAAGCCAATTGTGCGATATCGACGCCGCGAGCAGAGCATGCTTCAGCCGCTTTTCGCGCAGCGGCCCGAACGTCGGGAGTAGCCCGATGCCACTCTGGCAGTGGAGCATTCGTCAGCAAGCGAGCACAGAAGGGAGCAGCATTCATGATGCCGCAGTTCTTCTCCTTCAAGTAAGGCACTAGGTCGCCAAACATTGTGTTCTGCAGACAATAGTGGTTGTACGACAAGACGCAATCGAGCGGTGCTTGATCCAGGACGAACTTAAAGATCTTCATAGGGTAGCCGGACACGCCGATGTAGCGGACTTTGCCTTGCTGTTGCAGCTTTCGCAATGCTGGAAGTGTCTCATCTACGATTTGGTCCATTGGCCAAATGAACTCAATGTCGTGGCAGAGAATAATGTCCAGGTGGTCCGTCCCCATGCGGTGTAGGCTGACGTCTACACTCTCCATGACTCGTTTCGCCGAGTAGTCAAAATGCGAAAGCGAGTAGCGGCCCAGTTTGGAGCCCAGGTAGTAACTGTCGCGCGGAACATCCTTCAAGGCTTGACCGAGAAGGACTTCGGACATGCCTCGGCCGTAGAACGGTGAGGTGTCGATAAAGTTCATGCCGCAATCTAACGCGACACGGACTGAACGCAGTGCTTCATTCAGATCAACGGATCGAAACTCTTGGCCAAGCGAGGAAGCACCAAAGCTGAGCGAAGTTAGCTCGAGATCCGTGTTTCCGAGTCGTCGTTTTTCCATGAAACTCTCTCGAATGTTTGGGAGGTGCGGCGCGGAATCCGTGGTTTAGATCTACTGATGGCGAAGATCTGTCGCTGGAGTCACTCGCGGCGGTATCAATAGCGCACCGTGGGCATCAATAACGCACCGGCGACTACATTCGCACGCCAATCGACAGCAGCAAGTTGGCAAAGCGTTGCTGATCTGCAGTCTGGATGGTCAGCACATGGTCTCGTGTGTCGACGGCTTTATAGAAGTCCCATTTTTCGATGGGCTTCAGTTCAAGATCCAGTTTGGCTGCAGAGAAAACGTCGCGATACTGCGACCATACGGGAGGGTCTTCCGACAGTGCATACGGACCTTCCGTCTCGTACATCATCGTATTGGCTTCCTCAATCGGAATTGCCGTAACGAGCGCCTGAAGAACCTGTGTGCAAGTGACTAGACCCGGCGAGAGATTGAGGCTCACAAGTTCCGCATTGGGGCCCAGTGTCGATGACGCTGGGTAGTTGCCGTCTGCGATGAGGATTTTTCCGTGGTGACCCGCGCGACCAATGACTTCGTTGATCTTCGGATGAATGAGCTGATGGAGGAGCATTGATTGTTTCTCCGTTTCAAGTGCGAATGTACTGACCGAAAGCTGTCAAGGTGGAATTTGAGCTTCGTTGGCTCAAGTGTGGAATCAGCTCTAAGAGGCCAAGAACTCTTTGTAGGCTTTGATCGTTGCTTCCGCGGCGGCCTGGGAATCGGGATACGGGAATGCCTCCGCACACGCGTACCCTTCGTAGCCGATGTCCTTAAGTGCTGCTGCGATTGGAGCGTAGTCCATGTGCCCCATTCCGGTTGGACGCCGATTCGAATCGACGAAGTGGACGTGTCCGATGTGTTTCCCGCCGGCACGCAGGGCATCGGCAATGTTGGCTTCTTCGATATTCATGTGGAACAGGTCTGCGAGCAATACGACGTTTTGGCACGCAATCGATTCCAGTAGAGCCACTCCGTCGGCCACGGTATTGCACAAGTTGGTCTCGTAGCGATTCAGCGGTTCGTAGATCAAAGGAACGCCGTGCGTCGCCGCGTGGTCACCGCACTCATTGAGTGCTTCGCCCAGGTAACCTAGCGCCGTTTGCTTGTCGGTACCGTCGCCCCAACGACCTTGCATCGATCCGATGATCGCGCTGGCGCCGAATTCGGCCGCCTTGTCGATGATCTGTTTCACGAAAGCACGTGCCTTCGCCCGGTGATCAGCGTCGGCGTGGCTGAGCGACAATTTGTGTTTCACCATCCCGGCGCCGGTGCCCAATGCGGCGACTTTCAGCGAGTGTTTTTCGAGTAAAGGATTGATTTCGCTCGCGTCCACGGCTTCGGTGGACGGTGGAAAAATCTCGATTGCGTCGAAGCCAAGTGCTGCAGCACGCTCACAAGCGTCGGCCAAGCCATCCCAAAAGACGAACGGACCGCCGCGTGCTTCTTCGACCAGACTGACAGTGATTGCGGATTTCATGCGGTTCTCAGCTAGATTCTTGGTTTCGTGCCGAAATGTAAGCCCAAGAGGATACACGATTGACACAAAATCGACATGGGCCCGGCCCCGGAGCGTGTCTCGTGCAACTTAGCGTCGCCTTGTGCGTGTTCGCGGCTTGCCGTCAAACTGCGCGGCTGTTTCGTCGCACTTCTGCGCCAGAACCCGCATGAATTGCCTAGGCACGACATCTTGCGGAGCCGTTTGCACCGCTCAAGCAGCATCCCGATTTACCTGCATTGGGGGCTGTTCAGTTGTCCTTGTGTATTGACGTGGTAAGGTTTTGAACCACTTCTGGGTCGTCTGAGCCAGTAAGTCGAGACGCAGCCAAATTGAATTGCTGCCGGTAAGTCGAAGAGCGACTTCGATGTGACACACAACAACCAATCCAACTTACGGAGACAGTAATGGCCAAAGAAGAACAGAAAGCTGAAGCAGCCGAAGCAGCAGCACCACCAGCACAAGCACAGGTTCAAGTTGATGACAGCGGAGCCGTTTGCAGTTACGCAAACTTCTGCCGTGTCACCGGGTCACCCGAAGAGCTGATTATTGACTTCGGTCTTAATAGTCAGCCAATGGGCGTGCCGACCGAGCCGATTGCGATCAAGCAACGCATCATTGTAAACTTCTTCACCGCCAAGCGACTGCTGGCAGCTCTGCACATGTCCGTGCAGCGTCACGAACAAGCGTTCGGGATCCTTGAGACAGACGTTCAAAAGCGATTGCAACCGAGTGCCGGTGCGTCGACGCCCAGCTAGTCGGTTGGCCCGTTTCGGTCAATGAGTTGTTCGGCGTATCTCCGCCAACTCAACCGAGCAGAAAGCCTTAAGAATTTCAAAACGCCACCGAAATCGTAGGTGGCGTTTTTTCGTTGCGCGTTAAGTTTGGCGTTGTGGCTACGGCAGGTACATGTCTAGCAGCGTTGCCGCGTCTTGCGCAGTCACGGAAACGGCACCGCATGATGCCGGCACAAGCAGCGTCTCGCCTGCACACGCCGTAACTCCATCCAGCGTGATGGTGCCTTTTAAGACCGCAACGATGTGACACGAATCGTCACCGCCAAGCGAAGATTGCTTATTCACTGTCACACGGTTCAAAACGAACTTGTCACAGTGAACCAATTGTTCGACATTCCCGCTTGTTGTCGCCTGAGGAATTTGTGGGGCTACGGGCCCTCGCTGGAAGTCCGTTACGGCCACACCTTCCTGAATATGAAGCGGACGTGATTTGCCATCCGCTCCAACACGATTCCAATCGAACAGTCGAAACGTGGTGTTGCTGGATTGCTGAATCTCCGCAACGACCAGGCCCTCCCCCAAGGCATGGACGGTTCCTGCCGGGATGAAAATGCAGTCTCCGACTTGAGGCTGTATTTCATGCAGACATTCTTGTGCCGTTCCGTCACGCAACGCAGCCTCGAAAGTCGCCTTGTCAACTCCATCGCGCAGACCGGCGTAGAGTGAACTGTTCGGCTCGGCAGACATGATGACCCAGGCTTCTGTCTTGCCAAGATCAGGCGGCGTCAATTCCGCGCCTTGTGTGTCGTTGGGGTGTACTTGAACCGACAGGTTGCGATTGCAATCCAAGAATTTGAAGAGCAGAGGAAACTTGGGCTGAGGGTGGTGCTTGCCAAGCAGATCGGCCCCATGATCAGCGACCAATTCTGCAAGCGTGGTCCCGGCTAGTGGACCTTCGCTGACAACTGACTGCCCATCCTTATGATCGACCACCTCCCAGCTTTCGGCAAAGTCGCCATCGCCCGGCAGTTGCTTTTGAAGCACCGTCTCAAGGCGTCGACCTCCCCAAATGTAACTTTGGAAGATCGGCTCAAACTTCAGCGGATACAGTTGGCTCATGGTTGGAACGTGGGAGTGTGGAGCGGATGAACTGACAGGCATCTTAAGGCAGTCTTTGTGTTTCTTGGCAGGTGGCGAGCCTCGTGTGGTGCAGAAAGTTTACGTCACGCTTTCGTTTGCGTTGCGAGCCTACGTTGTTTTGTATCGGTTGAATGGAATATCAATCACTGATATGCTTGGAACCACGACGAGCTTGGCTGCGGCGGCAGTCTCTCCAACGTGGAGATCCCCCAGTAAGCCTCTTCGGCGTTCTGCCGATTGATCCGCGACGATTGTCCGCTTGATCAAGATTATGAAGGCCCAGCAGTCCGTTCCCCCTTTCGCGAGGTCGTCCTATGTCTCGTCTGCCCAACGATGATTTGTTCGAAGGTTCCAAGATGACCTTCGGCGAGCACCTGGAAGAGCTT